>NZ_PJBT01000148.1:0-471 GCF_002836035.1 Halomonas sp. MES3-P3E
TCCAATTATCCGGATCTGATTATCGGCACCATCGCGGGGGGCATTGTACTTAACGGTGCCAGACGCATTTTGGCGTTGAAGGGTTAAATAATGCTCATTATTGGCAAAAAGCTCTCGCCGTATGCCCTATTGTCCATATCGGGCCTGCTGGCAGCGTCTGATCAGGCTGTAAAGTGGCTGGTGCAGCAATCAATGGCCTATGGCGAGTATGTTTCGGTGACCCCGTTCTTTAACTGGGTGCACCTATGGAACACCGGTGCCGCATTCAGTCTTTTTGCGAATGGTGGAGGCTGGCAGCGCTACTTTTTTATCGGAATCGCGGTAGTGGTCTCGATTTTTCTGATCAAGCTGATCCTTGAAAATCGTCATAAAGGAGAAGCCATCGCTTACAGTCTTATCCTCGGTGGCGCCATGGGCAACCTGATTGACCGGGTCTTTCGCGGCTATGTTGTGGATTCCTTTGATTTCTAT
>NZ_PJBT01000149.1:0-456 GCF_002836035.1 Halomonas sp. MES3-P3E
AGCTGTTCAATGAACAGTGATAAAGCGGCGGGCGATAACTAAAACAACCGTTACAGCACAGCGACTTATCAGTGGTCACGAAACATTCACAAACGGTACTTAAGGTAAAACAGCGTAGCAACGTAATGGTGGAGCCAAGCGGGATCGAACCGCTGACCTCCTGCGTGCAAGGCAGGCGCTCTCCCAGCTGAGCTATGGCCCCATTTAGTCACACTCACCTCTGGCCAATTTTATTTAACGCAAGGCATTTTATGGCGAAGCATAGCCTGCTATGCGAGTCATAAAATAACGCAGCGATAGATAAAATTTGGTGGGTCTGGGCAGACTTGAACTGCCGACCTCACCCTTATCAGGGGTGCGCTCTAACCAACTGAGCTACAGACCCAAGAGGGGATCGTGCTTAAACCGTTTGCTCTATATCTGATCAGGTAATTCATTGTGGACGCTTACCGACGC
>NZ_PJBT01000150.1:0-451 GCF_002836035.1 Halomonas sp. MES3-P3E
TCTCATCTGTTCACGCTGCTCATCGGTCAGTAAGTCCTGCATCTGATTATGCATGCGCACGTTATCAGCCATCATATCGCCATGAAGGTTGGCCATTTGAGCATGCAGCGCCTTTATTTCCTCTGGTTCAGGGCGTTCAGTCTGCATGGTTTGCATCATGTCGTCGCGCAGGTTCATCAATTCGCCCATCCGCTCAAGCTGGGCCGCGCGGTGTTCTTGGCGCATCTCACGCATGGTACTCATCTGCTGCTCGTCGAGCATACCGCCAATGCCGGACATACTCCCCATGCCTTCCATCATTGGACAAGGCATCATCCCGCTTTGCCCTCCCATCATCATTCCTGGGTACATGCCTTCTTGACTGCCCATCATCATGCCCGAACCCATACCGACTTGGCCGTCCATCATATTGCCCTGACCTTGGGCGCCTTGGCTCATACCTTGAGCGAAG
>NZ_PJBT01000151.1:0-443 GCF_002836035.1 Halomonas sp. MES3-P3E
TATATTGCCATGCAGTTCAGTAGGTTAGAAGCATTCCTGGGGGCCGGTCTCACGGATTCAGGTGAAAGGGACACGTAGAGCGCCGCAATTGTCGGAGACAAAAATCGAATTGGGGAGTTGGCACTCCAAGTGATAAGTGCAGGTATCAATTTTGGTCACGTGAGCAGGCACATGCTCAATATTATAGATTTGCTCCTCTTCTCCGGTGCCGTGCCGAAGCGTTTCAATGTCAAAGCAAATGGTATCGTTTTTTAAGTAAGGAGATAGGGAATTGCCAGAATAAGTTATTTCTAATGTTATTTTTCCGCCGTCCAGATCTGTTTTTATAGCGGTTGCTTCAATAGCGTAAGCCGCTTCTTTAGAAAAAATGGAAATAGTGTGGTCTTTGTGAAGTAGCGACTTTAGTATTTGGCTTGTGGCGTTTGGTGTTGCTGTATGGATTG
>NZ_PJBT01000152.1:0-442 GCF_002836035.1 Halomonas sp. MES3-P3E
ACTCATCTGTTCACGCTGCTCGTCGGTTAGTAAGTCCTGCATCTGGTTATGCATGCGCACGTTATCAGCCATCATATCGCCATGAAGGCTGGCCATTTGAGCATGCAGCGTCTTTACTTTCCATTGTTCAGGGCGTTCAGTCTGCATGATTTGCATCATGTCGTCGCGCAGGTTCATCAATTCGCCCATCCGCTCAAGCTGGGCCGCGCGGTGTTCTTGGCGCATCTCACGCATGGTACTCATCTGCTGCTCGTCGAGCATACCGCCCATGCTCCCCATGCCTCCCATCATTGGACAAGGCATCATCCCGCTTTGCCCTCCCATCATCATTCCTGGGTACATGTCTTCTTGACTGCCCATCATCATGCCCGAACCCATACCGACTTGGCCGTCCATCATATTGCCCTGACCTTGGGCGCCTTGGCTCATACCTTGAGCGAAA
>NZ_PJBT01000153.1:0-439 GCF_002836035.1 Halomonas sp. MES3-P3E
GCTCTTTAACAATGTATATCATGCTGACAAGAACACTTCGCAAGAAGTGGTCTTAAATTGTGATACGCGTCAGCGTATCCGGCAAAATGAAACGTGATCATTGCGAGATACCAGACTCCTTCGGGTTATAGGGTCAAGCAATGAAGCGCACACGGTGGATGCCTAGGCAGCCAGAGGCGATGAAAGACGTGGTAGCCTGCGATAAGGCTCGGTGAGGTGGCAACAACCTGTGACCCGGGCATTTCTGAATGGGGAAACCCACCGATCATAAGATCGGTATCGTGCACTGAATACATAGGTGTACGAGGCGAACCAGGGGAACTGAAACATCTAAGTACCCTGAGGAAAAGAAATCAACCGAGATTCCCCTAGTAGCGGCGAGCGAACGGGGACCAGCCCTTAAGCATGTGACTGATTAGGCGAATGCGTTGGGAAGCGC
>NZ_PJBT01000154.1:0-435 GCF_002836035.1 Halomonas sp. MES3-P3E
GGCCTTCTTCACACACGCGGCATGGCTGGATCAGGGTTGCCCCCATTGTCCAATATTCCCCACTGCTGCCTCCCGTAGGAGTTCGGGCCGTGTCTCAGTCCCGATGTGGCTGATCATCCTCTCAGACCAGCTACGGATCGTCGCCTTGGTGAGCCTTTACCTCACCAACTAGCTAATCCGACATAGGCTCATCCAATAGCGGGAGCCGGAGCCCCCTTTCTCCCGTAGGACGTATGCGGTATTAGCCTGGGTTTCCCCAGGTTATCCCCCACTATCGGGCAGATTCCTATGCATTACTCACCCGTCCGCCGCTCGTCAGCATCTAGCAAGCTAGATCTGTTACCGCTCGACTTGCATGTGTTAGGCCTGCCGCCAGCGTTCAATCTGAGCCATGATCAAACTCTTCAGTTTACAATCATTGTGATCCTTACTCGC
>NZ_PJBT01000155.1:0-428 GCF_002836035.1 Halomonas sp. MES3-P3E
GGGTATACGGATTTAATGGTTGATGGGGCACCTTCACCCCATCAATCTGATACCACCCTCAGATGGTTGATAGATCGACTCCGTAGTTGAGTTCCTCTGCGAAGTCCGGCAGTCCGTAACCGATGGTTTTCTTGTAGAAAGGAGAGACCTTCGCAGTCGGTGCCTTCTTCTTGTGCTTCGTGGTGTAGAGCATTCGTGCCCGCATCACCTCGAAGGAGTAACCGCGCCCTTCACGGTTCTTGTCCTTGGCCAGTCGGTTGATGGACTCCGTGTAAGCGTTGGTGACGGGCATGTCCGTCTCGAAGTAGGTCATGGTCTCTTCGCGCCAGTTTCCCACTGCCCTGACCAGATCGCTCCAGACTTCCTTTTGGCCCTTCGGGATGGTGGCTATCCACTCGTCCAGGGCGGCTTCTGCCTGGAGCCGTGTG
>NZ_PJBT01000156.1:0-423 GCF_002836035.1 Halomonas sp. MES3-P3E
CCTGACCAACATCGAGGAGCGAACCCTGCTCGACCTGCTGGCCACCCGCCGCCAGGACGTGGTGACCAATTACCTGATGAAGCTGAAAGACCGGCAGAAGGTCGAGATCGTCAGCATGGACATGTGGAACCCTTACCGGGCAGCGGTCAAGGCCGTGCTGCCACAGGCCCGCATCGTGGTCGATAAGTTCCATGTGGTACGCATGGCCAACGATGCCCTGGAGAAGGTGCGCAAGGGCCTCAGAAAGGAGCTGAAACCCTCCCAGAGCCGAACCCTCAAGGGCGACCGGAAGATCCTGCTGAAACGCGCTCACGAAGTTTCAGATCGGGAACGGCTGATCATGGAGACCTGGACAGGCGCATTCCCGCAACTGCTGGCCGCCTACGAGCACAAGGAACGCTTCTACGGCATCTGGGACGCCAT
>NZ_PJBT01000157.1:0-423 GCF_002836035.1 Halomonas sp. MES3-P3E
TCTGACCAACATTGAGGAGCGAACCCTGCTCGACCTGCTGGCCACCCGCCGCCAGGACGTGGTGACCAACTACCTGATGAAGCTGAAAGACCGGCAGAAGGTCGAGATCGTCAGCATGGACATGTGGAACCCCTACCGGGCAGCGGTCAAGGCTGTGCTGCCCCAGGCCCGTATCGTGGTCGATAAGTTCCATGTGGTGCGCATGGCCAACGATGCCCTAGAGAGAGTGCGCAAGGGCCTCAGAAAGGAGCTGAAACCGTCCCAGAGCCGGACTCTCAAGGGAGACCGGAAAATCCTGCTGAAACGCGCTCACGAAGTCTCAGACCGGGAGCGCCTCATCATGGAGACCTGGACAGGCGCGTTCCCGCAACTGCTGGCCGCCTACGAGCACAAGGAGCGCTTCTACGGCATCTGGGACGCCAC
>NZ_PJBT01000003.1:0-89866 GCF_002836035.1 Halomonas sp. MES3-P3E
TACAAGGCCAGCCGAGGAAGCGTGGCTTCGTGCGGCGATAGGCGCTGACCAACAGCAGATGCCAGCATAGCCATAAATTATCAGCTATCTGGGGTGGTATCAATACAGCACCGCTACGCGGTGCGCGCTTATATCACCGCCCAATCGAAGATGCTTTACGCGCTGAGTGGTAAAAAAAGCGCCGTACTTAAGTAGGGCGCTTTTAACGGTTATTTTCACTCGCCTTCATGAACCACAGACAGCGTGTCGAGGCGTTAATTAACGGCCAAACACCACATCGGCTACATCGCGATAGCGTTTGGCAAAGTGCACCGTCATGCCCTCTTTCAGATAGTCCGGCAACTCTTCGTAATCACGTTTATTGGCCTCGGGCAGGATCAATTCGAAAATATCACTGCGCCGTGCGGCAATCACTTTTTCGCGAATACCGCCAACAGGCAGCACTTGGCCAGTCAAGGTTAGCTCGCCAGTCATCGCCAGGGGCCGGTCGATCGCATGGTGCTTAGCCAACGACAGCAGCGCGGTGGTCATGGTGACACCGGCCGAAGGCCCATCTTTCGGCGTGGCCCCTTCGGGCACGTGTAAGTGCACAAATGCCGAGTCAAAGAAATCGGCATCGGCGCCATACTCCTGCAGGTGCCCAAGGGTATAGCTGTAAGCGATATTGGCAGACTCCTGCATCACCTCTCCCAGCTTGCCGGTCAGCTTAAAGCCGCGATCCAGCGAGTGTACCTTGCCCGCTTCAATGGGTAGCGTTGCCCCGCCCATGGAGGTCCACGCCAAGCCGGTCACCACCCCTTCGCCAGTCAGCACTTTTTCCTTGCGGAAGATCGGCGCGCCTAAGAACTCTTCCAGATTCTTCACCGATATTTTGACCGTTTCGGGCTCCTCTTCGAGCAGCTTGACGGCCGATTTACGCACAATACGATGCAGCTGTTTCTCTAACTGGCGCACCCCGGCTTCACGGGCATAGCCTTCGATCACTTGCTTTAAGGCCGCATCGGATAAACTGATACGCTTTTTCGTTAGGTTGTCGCGTTTGAGCAGCTTCGGCCACAGGTGATTCTTGGCAATCGCCAGTTTCTCTTCAGCGATATAGCCAGAAAGACGGATTTGCTCCATGCGGTCTAGCAACGGCCCTGGAATCGAATCCAGCGTGTTGGCGGTGCATATAAACAGCACCTTGGAGAGATCCATGCGCACATCAAGATAGTGATCGAGAAAATCAACGTTCTGTTCGGGATCAAGCACTTCTAGTAGTGCCGAGGCGGGGTCGCCCTGGAAGGACTGCCCCAACTTGTCGATCTCGTCGAGCATGATGACCGGGTTCTCGACTTCAACCTCTTTAAACGCCTGCACCAGCTTGCCGGGCATCGCGCCGACATAGGTGCGCCGATGGCCTTTAATTTCCGCCTCGTCGCGCATACCGCCTACCGAAAAGCGGTAAAACTGACGGCCTAAGGCTTCGGCAATCGAGCGGCCAATAGAGGTTTTACCCACCCCTGGCGGGCCTACTAGCAGAACGATCGAACCACCGACATCGCCCTTAAAAGTACCTTCGGCCAGAAACTCAATAATGCGTTCTTTAACGTCTTTCAGGCCGTCGTGGTCACGATCGAGTACTTGCCGCGCATGAGGTAGATCGAGCTGATCCTGGCTGGTCACACCCCAGGGCAACGACGTTAGCCAGTCGAGATAATTACGTGTGGTGCCATACTCCGGCGAGCCGGTTTCCAGCACGCTAAGCTTATTCAGCTCATCATCAATACGTACTTGCACGCGCTCAGGCACGACCAGTGCTTCCAGCCGCGCTCGAAAGGTATCGACGTCGTTTTCGCGATCGTCTTTGGAAATGCCTAGCTCACGCTGGATCACCTTGAGCTGTTCGCGCAGGAAGAACTCGCGCTGGCGATCCTGCATTTGCGCGTTGACCTGCTCGCTGATCTCGCCCTGCAACAGCGCCACATCGATCTCTTTACGCAACAGCGGCAGCACTTTCTGCATCCGCTCTTCCACCGACAGCGTGGCCAGCACGTCTTGGAGTTCTGGCCCTTTGGCGGAGGTGATAGCGGCGGCAAAATCGGTCAGCGGCCCCGGTTGGTGAGGGCTAAAGCGGTTGAGGTAGTGCTTGAGTTCTTCACCGTACAACGGGTTGATCGGCAACAGCTCTTTGATGCCGTTGATGATCGCCATGGCATAGGCGCGGGTCTCTTCGTTCTCCGCGTCAACCGGCTCTTTTGGGTAGGTAACTTCCACCAAATAAGGCGGCTCTTTGGAGAGCCAACGGGTAATTTTGAAGCGCTGCAGGCCCTGGGCGATAAATTGAATCTGGTCGTCTTCGCCCTTGAGTTTATGCACTTTGACTGCGGTACCAATCTCAGGGAAACCTTCGTGATCAAGAGAGGTAACGCCCTGCTCGCCGACATAGGCGACGCCCAGGGTGTGGTGCGGCGTGTTACCCACGCGGCGCATGGTCTCTTCCCAGCGCTCACGGTTAACCACCAAAGGCTGAACTTGGGCGGGGAAGAAAGGACGATTATGAATAGGAAGAAGATAAATGCGCTCGGGCAGCATGTCGCTGGCGGGCACTAGGGAATTTACCCGTTCGCCGTCGGAGCGGTACTCTTTGCTGCCCTGCTCTTCAGCATTCTTTTCAGCACGCTCTTCATTATCATTGCGGGAATCGTCATCAGTGGATAATGACGGCTGTTCATCAAGTTCCCACTCAAAGTGTTCAGCGTCGTGTTCGTAATCCTGGTCGCTCATGCTTCCTCCAATGAACCGATACCGGCGGTGAGAACCGCCTAGCGTTGTCCATGGAATGCGGGCAGTGAGCCAAAACTTCAACCCTTATGGCCTGTTTTGTGGGAGGTAACGGTAGCTAGCGACCGGTGCAGCGTCATGCAGCTGAGTGGATAAAGCCAAGACTTTTGGTACAAAACTTAAGGCCATAGCTCTGGCATCGGCCGCCCATTAACACGCCAGACGCCGCGCACTACATCAAACTGCAGTTCACGGGTGCCGAGCGGTAAACCTAACCATAGTGCAGCAACGGTGGGTGCATCATGCCAGGTGAAGTCGCCATCAATACGCTCCAGCCATTTCGCCTGCTCGTCCTCTTCGTCGAGATTCACCACGCTAAGCTCATCCAACGCGCGGGCGTCAAAAAACAGCGCGCCATCCGCATCGAGACGAATGCCGAGCAGTGGGCTGTCTATCGCCACCGTGGGCACGTCTAGGCGCGGCGAGTCACTGAGCATATTCCGAAAATCAGGCTCAAGACGGGCCAGCAACCCTTCAGCCATGGGCAGGCTGGCATCGCCCCAAGCGGCTTCCTGGCGTAAACGACGAATGGCGTGGCGAACCGCATCGGCGTTGATGCGCGAAAGCTCCATCTCTATTCGTCCAATAAGCAACGGCGTTTCGGGTGCTTCTGAGGGAACCATCACCTCCCCCACTTCTAAATCGCCTTTAATGCGCAGTTCGCTTTCATCCAGCACCATATGGCTATTTAAATCGAGTGGCGCCAGTTGGATGTCATAGGAGGGATAGCTAAGCGTCAGTGTCTCAATATGCAGATGATCGCGCTGGGCAAAGTGGTAGGCACCATCGGTATAGGTGTAGCGGCTTTCAAGTACAGTGGGCCCTAATGCAAGCTGGGCCAAGCCATCGGTCAGCGTTAGCTGATCCAATAACCCACGCAGGCGCCAATCACCAAAGACGCCTTCGAGGCGCAGCCGGCCACCACGCACGGCTAACTCGCGACCATTTTGTTGAATGACAAAAGGCGCCAGGGCAAGGCGTAGTTCACTGCGGCCGCTAAGGGTGTGATAACGCCCCTGCCAACGAGGCACCGAAGGGGCGGTAACCTCCCCCACTGCTTGCTGCAACACGGTATCCAATCGAGGTAATACCGTGCCTTCTACATCCGTGCTTAAAATGCCGTGGCGAGCGCTATAGGTCAGTTCAAGCCGCCACGGCCGACCCAATAGCGGTGAAAGTATCAGCCGCCCTTGGGAACTTAGCCAACCCGGGTGGCTCTCAGTTCTGTTGACACGCCATTCGCCCCGCGCTTCAAGATCTACTAACGCCTGACGCAGGCTGCGCTCAAAGAGCACGCTTGAGAGAAGTTGCGCTGCCATCCATACCACGGCGATTATCGCCAGGGTAGGGACAATCAGACGTTCCTTGCGCATGCTGCCTCCTTGGTGCCAACGCACTTAAATGGCGAAAGCTACCGACAATGCCTGGTATCTGTAATACCTAGTATCCGTACCGTTTTCCTAATGAATTTTCTAATGCAGCCAGAACCACAAGTGCATAGTACTCCAGGCGTAGACTCCTGCCATCACATCATCAATCATAATGCCGAATCCGCCTGCGACACGACGGTCAGCCCAGCGTATTGGCCAGGGTTTAAAAACATCGAAGATACGAAAGACCACAAACCCCCACAGCGCAGCCTCCCATGAAAAGGGCACCGCGGCCATGGTGAGCCAGTAGCCGACAAATTCATCCCACACAATCCCTGAGTGGTCGTGAACACCTAAGTCGTGTGACGTCTTATCGCATAACCAAACGCCGACCACAAAAGCGACAAAACAAATGCTTAGGTACCACCCTAAGGGTAAATCCGCCATCATCCAGTAGAACGGAATGGCAGCCAGTGTACCAAAGGTGCCAGGAGCCCACGGCACCGTGCCGCTACCTAGGCCGAAGGCAAAAAAATGTGTTGGGCGGCGCCAGACACTTTTCGGTGCACGATTCATGGCGCGTCCCCACTAAAATGCTGCCAACCGGCATAGCCATTGACATAACTACTCAGATTACTCTGGTCAGAAGCACTAATGCCTAGCGTCTCACAACAATGACCAATCACCGTTAGCGTCAAGCCTAATGACGCAAGCCGTTGCTGAGCCTTGGTTATATCGTCAGCGTGTAACGTGACGAGCAGTTCATAATCATCACCACCGGAAAGCGCCGCCTTTAGTGCGGCCTCCCGACCCAGCGTGCTTTCCAGCTCTTCTGCCAGCGGTAAAGCGGCTACGTCGATGACTGCTCCGATCTGCGAAGCCTCGCGAAGGTGCGCCAGGTCGGCCATTAAGCCATCAGAAATATCCATCGCCGCGGTAGCTAATCCACGCAGTGCCACGCCCGCCGCCAAACGCGGTTCTGGCAACAAATAGCGGCGCAGTAACGGGTGCGTTAAATCACGCTCGCCCTGCTGCCAGAGCGCTAGCCCACCACCCCCGCCGCCTAAAGCACCGGTAACGGCAATCAGGTCGCCAGACTGAGCGCCGCTGCGGGTCAGCGCTTCGCCCACTGGCACATCGCCCATCACGGTCACACCAATCGAAAGCGCGCCGGAAGTGACGTCCCCGCCCACCAGCGTGGTGGCGTGTTGCTGGCAGAGTGTATGAAAGCCACGCGCGTAGTCAGCCAGCCAAAGATGCGCTGCGTCGTCATCGGCAAATTGACGCTGATCAAAGGTTAATGCCATGAGGCACCAGCGGGCGTTGGCCCCCATGGCGGCCAAATCGCTCAGCGCGACCGCCAAGGCACGGTGCCCCACCGCGAACGCTGGTGCTTCGCGGGGAAAGTGAACATCCACCACCGAGGTATCAACACTCACGGCTAGCTGTTGACCCGCTTGCGGCACTAATAGCGTGGCGTCGTCTCCACATCCCAGTGTGACGCCATTTGACGCAGTCGACGCCTCCTGCGACGACATAAAATAGCGTCGGATCAAATCAAATTCGGCAAGCACAAAGGCCCCTTAAACGCATTGTCATGACGCTCGCGTTCAGAGACGACGAGCGCTGACCTCGGCACTACGCAGGCGAATCGCCAGCTTGTCTAGAATGCCGTTCACGTATTTATGGCCGTCGGTGGCGCCAAATGACTTAGCCAGCTCAACGCCTTCGTTAATCACTACACGATAGGGTACTTCCATTCGCCGGGATAGCTCATAAGCGCCTAAGCGAAGAATCGCCAGTTCGACGGCATCGAGATCTTCCAGGCGGCGATCTAACAACGGGGAGATTTCACGATCCAGTTCCGCTTTAAAACGAACGGTGTTATGTAGCAATTCGTGAAACAGCGCTTTGTCGGCGATCTCCATCACCTTGACCCAGTTTTCGTGGTCTTCCAGGTCGTCATCGGCTACCTGGCTACGAAACTCGGCTTCAATGGTAGTGATGGATTTACCCGTCATTTGCCACTGATAAAGCCCCTGCACGGTTAACTCACGCGCCGCATGGCGGCCCTGCTGAGCGGCAGAGGGTTTACGCTCGCTCATTGGTTATCTCCTAACGGCAGCGCGCGTAGCAGTGAGACCATTTCCATGGCCGCCATGGCCGCTTCGGTGCCTTTATTACCGGCTTTGGTGCCCGCACGCTCAATCGCTTGTTCAATGTTTTCAACGGTTAATACGCCGTTAGCGACCGGGGTATCAAACTCAAGCTGCAAGTGATTAATCGCCGTGTTGCAGCCGCCCGCTACGTATTCAAAGTGCGGCGTACCACCGCGAATCACCGCGCCCAGCGCGATGACGGCGTCAGGCTTCATCACCTTCAGCACGCGCTTGACCGCTAACGGCAGTTCCCAGGCACCCGGCACGTGAACAATATGGATATGCTCAGCATCGACGCCATGACGCGTCAAACTGTCGACCGCCCCTTCCACCAGGCTATCCACCACGTGATGGTTAAAACGTCCGACCACGATGACATAATGTCCATCGACGTCAACAAAAGTACCTTCAACTTGAGAAAGGGAGTTCATCAATTTATTCCTGCTGCTTAGTACTGCTAGATTAGTACTGCGAGATTAGTCCTGCTGGAGTGATCCTGCTGGGTCAGTCCTGCTGAAAGGTTGGCTCATCCGCCGTGTCATTAGGCCCCAGACGCTCAACGACTTCGAGATCAAAGCCGGATAGCGCGGAGAACTTCCACGGTGAACTCAATAATCGCATTTTACCCACGCCTAAATAGCGCAGAATCTGCGAGCCGGTGCCAATGGTTAAATAGTTGCCAGCGCCGTCAGAATCACTGGTACGCGGCTGGCGAATGCGATCTAAAAAGATATCCAGTTGATCTTTTAAATCCTGATGGGGGCGACCGTCATCAATCAACACAAATACCCCCGCGTTTGAACTGGCAATCTCCTCCAGCGCCCGGTGGGCATCCCAGCGGCACTGGTCGCCTTTCATCAGGCCCATCACATCGCGCAGCGTATCGGTAAGATGCACGCGAACCGTGGTGGACTCCTCTGGGGTGGGCTGACCGTTCACCAACGCCAAATGGTGAGCGCCCTGAATGCGATCACGGAAAACGTGCAGCGTCAGCTCGCCATGCGCCGTCATCACCGTTGAGGCTTCCAGGTGATCAATAGTCTGCTCGTTGACGATGCGGTAGTGAATCAAATCCGCAATGGTGCCCATTTTAATGCCGTGTTCTTGGGCAAACGCTTCAAGTTCTGGGCGGCGCGCCATACTACCATCGTCGTTCATGATCTCGCAGATCACACCACTGGGATCACAGCCCGCCAGTGCGGCCAGATCACACGCTGCTTCGGTATGCCCCGCACGGCGAAGCACGCCGCCGGGCTCTGCCATCAACGGGAAAATATGCCCCGGCTGAACGATATCAGAGGGCTTGGCATGGGGCGCCACTGCCGCTTGAACCGTGCGCGCGCGATCCGCGGCTGAAATACCGGTGGTAACGCCTTCAGTCGCTTCAATCGAGAGCGTAAATTTGGTGCCAAAGCCGGAGCCATTGTCACGCACCATGAGCGGCAAATTAAGCTGCTCACAACGGGCACGGGTCATCGGCATACAGATAAGACCACGGGCGAAACGGGCCATGAAGTTGATATGCTCGGCCTGCACTTTTTCGGCGGCCATGATGATATCACCTTCGTTTTCGCGATCCTCATCGTCCATGAGAATCACCATTTTGCCCTGGCGGATATCGTCCACCAGCTCGGCGATAGGGGCTAAGCCTCTAGAGGAGGAGTGCACCATGGAATCTCCAAAAAGTTGTCGCGAAAGGTTGTCGCGTAAGCTGCGATTTTGCGCGTCAGGGTACCTTGGTATCACCAGTTGCGCTAGTCGCCTGAGGGGAGGCGATAATGCGCCAATCGCGCCCCACCGCCCGCATATCATGAATCGTTAAACGCCGCTGATCCGCCATGCGCGAGAGCCCTGGCAGCGCAAACAGCGGTCGTGCCTCGCCACCTAACAGCGTGGGGGCGACAAACAGCTGCAGCTCATCGACCAGTTCTGCATCCAGCATGGCGCCCGCTAAGGTCGCACCAGTTTCTACCAGCAGCTCATTAACCTGTTCGCTCTCGGCTAACCAATTCAGCATCAAGGCTAAATCAATGCGTCCATCACTACCGGCAGGTAATACATGCACCTCGGCACCTGCTTTGGTTACTCGTTCGCGCTTTTCAGCCATGTGATCAGGCGTGGTAATTACCAAGGTGCGCCCCGGTTCGCTTAAACAGGCGGCCGCCAAGGGCAAGCGTAAATGGGTATCTACTATCACTCGTAGCGGTTGGCGCTGTACCACCTCATCGGCATTGGCAAGCTGAAGCTGCTCAGCACGAAGGGTAAGCCGCGAATCGTCCATGATAATCGATTCTACGCCGCTTAAGATGGCACTGGAGCGCGCCCTCAACCGCTGTACCTGAGTACGCGCCTCGGGCCCGGTAATCCACTGGGACTCGCCTGACCCCATGGCGGTACGGCCGTCCAGACTCATCGCCATTTTCAACCGTACAAAGGGCTTATGAGTCGACATCCGGGCGATAAAACCAGGATTCAGTGCACGAGCGTCGCTCTCAAGCAACCCGACCGCCACCTCAATACCCGCCTCTTCCAGCAATTGAATACCGCGACCGCTGACCTGGGGGTTAGGGTCCACCATCGCGATCACGACTCGCGCCACGCTAGCTGCCTTCAATGCTACCGCGCAGGGCCCGGTGCGCCCGGTGTGGGAGCATGGCTCCAGAGTGACATAAGCGGTCGCCCCCTGGGCCAGCTCACCCGCGGCGTTCAAAGCGTGAACTTCCGCATGGGGTTCGCCAGCACGCAAGTGAAAGCCCTCTCCGACGATCTGCTCATCGCGGACAATGACGCAGCCTACCCGCGGGTTAGGGTCGGTAGTGTAAAGGCCTTTGCGAGCCAGCTGCAGGGCGCGAGCCATATACCGGTGATCCGCTTGGCTAAATGCAGCACTCATTTTGAAGGCTCTTGAGAAAGCCGATCAATCTCAGCGCGAAATTCGTCCAAATCCTGAAACTTGCGGTACACCGAGGCAAAGCGGATGTAAGCCACATGATCGAGGGTTTTAAGCGCCTGCATCACCGACTCACCAATATCTCGGGCATTGATCTCACGATCCCCTCGCGCACGAAGGGTTTGGCGTATGCGCTCTACCGCCGCTTCAATGGCTTCCGCGCTGACCGGGCGTTTTTCAAGCGCACGCAGCATGCCCGCCCGGAGCTTAGCTTCATTAAAACTTTCCCGTGAACCGTCTGACTTCACCACGCGAGGCATCACTAGTTCAGCGGTTTCGTAAGTGGTAAAGCGCTCCTGACAGCTCGCACACTGGCGACGACGGCGCACTTGATCGCCATCGGCTACCAATCGCGAATCGGTCACTCGAGTATCGTTTGCACCACAAAAAGGGCAATGCATAGCGGTCAACCTGTTGTCAGCTCGTGTTGGCATGCCGCACGAGTTAGCGTGTTATAACCTGGCAATGAATATGCTATTAATGGCGTTTAAACCAGCATCAACGTCTTAAACTAATGGATGTGAGCGTTTAAACGCGCTATCAACCACGCATTGTAACGATTTGGCACACAAGCTGCAGCGTTTGTGGCAGATTGTTTATCAGGAGCCAACCATGTCCCCCTTTGAGCAGACTGTGCACGGCTACCTCAGCCACCTATACGGGCCGCGTGCTGGCGAAGTGCAGCGCCGCTTAAATCAACACATTGAGCATTTTTTGTCGCTTGCCCCTTTTTCGTCCGCCCCCGGTGATGCTCCTTCCAAAAACGCACCTTCATGGAGCGAAAAAGATCAGTGGGTGATTAGCTATGGTGACTCCATTATAGAAGAGGGGGTGCCACCACTGGCTGTGCTTAGCGAATTTCTTCAAGCACGGCTGGGTGATCGCATAAGTGGTGTACACGTGCTGCCCTTCTTCCCGTGGAGTAGCGACGACGGCTTCTCGGTGATCCATTACCGGGAAGTGAATAGTGAGCTTGGCGACTGGTCGCATATCCGCGAGCTCGCCGGTCATTACGATCTTATGGCCGATTTGGTGCTCAATCATGTTTCCAGAGAGTCGCTCTGGTTTGTGGATTACCTGAGCGGCAGCCTGCCAGGCCGCGACTACTTTATCGAAGTAGATCCTGACACCGATGTCTCCCAGGTAGTTCGCCCCCGCAGCAACCCGTTGCTGGTTCCTATTTCAACCCGGCGCGGCACTCGTTACCTATGGGCAACGTTCTCCGAAGACCAGCTCGACCTAAACTTTGAAAACCCGGATGTACTGCTAGAATTTGTAGGCATTCTGCTTTTCTACCTGGAGCAGGGTACGCGAATTGTGCGCTTAGATGCAGTGGCTTTCTTATGGAAGCGGTTGGGCACCTCCTCTATTCACCTGCCGGAAACCCACACCGTGGTGCGTTTGCTTCGCGCGATTGTTGATCATGTCGCCCCCGGCACTCTGCTGATTACCGAAACCAATGTGCCGCACCAAGAGAACATCAGCTATTTCGGGCTTGAGCGAATCCCCCAAGGCCCGCCTGATGAAGCGCATATGGTGTATCAATTTGCCCTACCGCCCCTGCTGTTACATACCCTAACCCGTGGCGAAGCCAGCACTATGCAAACCTGGCTGGCTAGTTTGCCTGTGCTACCCGACCACTGCACTTACCTGAACTTTACTGCCAGCCACGACGGCATTGGGGTGCGCCCGCTGGAAGGATTACTGCCTGATCACGAGCGCGATGCACTGCTGGAACTAATGCACAAATTTGGCGGCTTTGTCAGCATGCGCAGCAACCCAGACGGCAGCGACACGCCCTACGAGATCAACATCACCTGGTTTGAAGCCATGCGTGGCACCCGCCGTGGCCCGGATCCATGGCAAATAGCCCGCTTCCTGTGCAGCCAAGCAATCATGCTTAGCCTTCAGGGAATTCCAGCGCTCTATATTCATACGCTGACCGGCACACTCAACGATGTAGAAGGCGTTGAGCGCAGTGGTCGCTTGCGCTCGATCAATCGGCGGCGCTGGCAGCGTAGCGAGCTGGACCTGCTACTGGATAGCCCTTCAACGCCTACCCACGATGTTTTTAACGCCTTAAACCGGCTACTGGATCAGCGCCGTCAAGAGCCCTGCTTCCACCCGACGGCTGCCCAGCGGGTGTTGGAATCGCCACCCGAATTGCTGGCGGTGGAACGCGGCCCACTGCATGACGGGCGTCGCTTGCTAGCGCTGTATAACGTCACTGATCTGCCGCTTCCTTTAGAGAACGTGGGTGAGGCGGTAAACCAAGCGCTGGATCAACACGCATGGCAAGCGCTTGACCCTGCTAATCCCTGGGTGGCTGAAGGTGCCCTTCCGCCTTATGCGGTGCGCTGGTTGGTGGC
Organism: Halomonas sp. MES3-P3E; assembly: GCF_002836035.1. NCBI lineage: Bacteria > Pseudomonadati > Pseudomonadota > Gammaproteobacteria > Oceanospirillales > Halomonadaceae > Halomonas > Halomonas sp. MES3-P3E. The sequence goes on from NZ_PJBT01000003.1 coordinate 11,672, forward strand.
CACCCGTTAGCCGCGGCGCCTCGCTCGCCTGTTGCGACATAACGCCCCAGGGGCAACTAACATAATCCTTAAATAATCTAGTGCTGCGATGATGCCAGTCCAAGATTACATGAAGGATCGTTATTGGTTATGTTGCAGCAAAGCATCGCCCTTGGCCCGATGGGCTTTAGTATTCACCAGCTATTGATCGGCCTGGCCTTTTTATTGGCACTGCTGGCTGGCGCACTGTTGGGAAGGCGCCATCGGGTAGCCGTCAGCGATACGCTGTTTACCCTGCTGCTGGTTGCCCTTGTCGGCGCGCGCCTGGTTTTCGTCCTGCGTTACTGGGGAGAATACGAGGGGCTACTTGGCCGTCTGGATATTCGAGATGGCGGGTTTGATATCGTCGGTGGCCTTGTCGCGGCACTGGCGTACGCCGGCTGGACACTGTGGCGCTCCCCCCGCCAGCGAGTGCCACTTTCCGGCGCCCTACTGGCGGGCGGCCTTGTCTGGGGGTTGACCGCCGCTAGCGCCACCATGATAGAGCATCAATCCCGGCCGTTGCCGGAGGTGGCGCTGACTACCCGTTCAGGCGAGCCAATCGACCTTCCCCAACTGTCACGCTCGACCCAGCAACCCATGGTGGTCAATTTGTGGGCCAGCTGGTGTCCGCCCTGTATCCGTGAAATGCCGGTGTTTGAGCAAGCACAGAATAATGAACCCGGCATCACCTTTGTGTTCGTTAACCAAGGGGAGTCGCTCGGCCAGATTGACGCTTTCATGGATGAGTACGGTTTTTCTCTCGATAACGTGTGGCAAGATCCACGCAATGCCGTTGGCCAGGCTACCGGCGCCAACGCGATGCCTACCACACTTTACTATGATGCCGACGGCCAACTCGTTAGCTCCCATTTTGGCGAGCTTTCCAGCGCCACCCTGCAGCAAGGATTGGAGCGTTTACGCTGATTGCTGCATGAACCGACCACCTTTTTCGCCTGGCTAACGTCATCTCACACAAACAGGATGTTGCAATGCGCTTGAACCACTACACCACTCTCAGCAGTTTTCTTCTCCTGGCAGGGCTGGGAGGAGTATCCACAGGTTACGCCGATGAACTCCCTGCCCCAGTGCAGGCACTGGCCGACCAGGGCCTGGAAATTCATGGCCAGTTTGACGCCCCTGCCGGTTTGCGTGGTTACGGCGCCAGCGTTCAGGGCCAAGACATGGCCATCTACCTGACCCCAGATGGCGAGCACGCGGTGGTGGGGACACTGATGGATAGCGAGGGTAACGACCTCACTGAGGCGCAACTGGACGAGCACGTACGTGCGCCTTTAGAAGCACAGACCTGGCAGCTTCTGAGCGAAAGCCATTGGATTCAGGATGGTGACGTGGATGCCCCTCGTGTGATTTACACCTTCACGGACGCCAACTGCCCCTATTGCCGTCAGCTATGGCAAGACGTTCGCCCCTGGGTAGAGGCCGGTGAAGTGCAGTTGCGCCATATCATGGTGGGTATTTTAGCGCCCGACAGCCCTGGCAAGGCCGCCGCCATACTCGGAGCCGACGACCCGGCGGCTACACTGCATGCTCATGAAAGTGGCCAGGAAGAAATCGACGCCAGTGCCCAACCACGAGAGATCGAAGAACAGGTTTATGCCAATAACCAGCTTTTCGAAGAGCTAGGGCTGTATGCCACGCCCACCTCGGTTTATCAGCGTGAAACAGAAAATGGTAGCGTGCGTCTTGACCGCATTCAGGGTATGCCCAGTGACGAGCGGCTGATCGACATGATGGGCAGTGAAGCGCCATAGGCTTAGCTGCCACCGCCAATTGAGAATGCCGCGTCGCTACGCTCATCAAAATGACATATGAAAGTTCACCACGAGCGTAGCGAAGCAAACTCGACTTTTTCAGGACGCAAAATCGGTCACTATTTAATGTTTGAACAGCTCATCAAGATTGTTCGCTACCAAGATTTCATCTGTCCAGCCTTCTAGCTGCTGGGCATTAGCAGTCTCCAGTTTCTGAATAACCCACTCAGGCAGATCTCCAAACCGCTTAGTAAGTAGGCGTTGAAGTATACGTTGCGCTTCTTCCCGCCGCGCATCGTTTAGCAGCGATACTTCATCACGCAGCGCCCGTTCACGCACAAAAGCCAAGCGGCGAGTTTCCTCGTCGGCACTGAGCTCGCGGATGCGGCTCATCGCACGTTTAACCGGTTCGTGGGCAACATTCGCCATCGTGAGTTCCTCCTGCCAGTGCTTGAAGAAGGTGATCCAGGCGCGTAGCGGGCCCTCTGGCAAGCCCAGGCGATCCGCCTTGTTCAATTCGATTAGGTTCATTTGCAAAACGTTCCCCAGCGAAACCTTGGGCTGGCGTCCATCGCGCATCTCGAATCGCCAGATCGCTTGCTCGCGCTCGGCGGCTGTTTCCGTAAACAGGTCGAAGTCAAGCAGGTGCAGGCCCACCGAGGCCCGCAGCTCTTGGTAATCTTCCCCGGCGCTCAGCTGGCTTCCCAGCGTGCGGGCCAGATAAAACACCCCCCGCTTGTGCCAGGCCCCGTAACGGCGCACCTGCACCTCGATATTGTAGCAGTTGCCATCCCCATCGCGTGCCAGCACATCGAGAATGATGTACTTGCCGGTAAGCTCTGTCGCCTCGATATTCGGATTCAGTATCTCCACCGAGGCAATGTTGGGCAAATCCGGGCGCAGATCATTGATCAGATCCACCAGCAGATCCGGGGCTTCGGCAAACAGCCGCTTGAAAACGTAGTCGTTGGTGGGGTCGAGTAATTCGCTCATGAGCCCCTCCTTATGTAATACAGGCACTTTACCATAGCGGGACCACAGCGCGGTTTACCCATGACACGGAAATCTAAGAACCTTGATCTTAGTTAGCCTCCCCCGCCAATTGAGATTGCCATGTCGCTGCTCTCCTAACACTGACCTACAGTGAATTTTCTACTCCTCCGACAGATTCTCAAACCTCGGCATGCCTACATTCCAGGGTTTGATATCGCCTTTCTCTCCGAAGTTGTCATGGTCTCCCAGCACATGACCATCATGCTCGCGGGTTTGACCATAGAGTGAACGGCCATGGAACCGTTCCGCGGTCTCGGCGACATCCCCGGTATAGCGAGGATCCTGAGGACGCTCCTGACTGGTGATGTAGTAGGCAATATCCCAGGCCTGTTGATCACTGAGCGAGCGGGGCTGGCCAAGCGGCATGTTCTGATAAATGAAGCCCGCCATGGTTTCCAGCCGCGCGATGCCTGCTCCCCAGTTATTGGAGCCGTCGCCCCATGGCGGGGGAAACACGTACTCATCATTTTCATAGTGCCCGGCACCATTTTCCTGGTGGCATATCGAGCAGTTTTCCTGGTAGGCAGTTTCCCCTCTAGCGTAGCTGGGCTCTTCGGTCGGCTCTTCTGGCGCCGGGAAGCCACGACCATAAATCGGCTTGTCGGGATACATCGGTGCGCCGGTGGCCAGCCACTGGTGATAGGCACTGAGTGCCAACATTTCATCACTACCATACTCCGGTGGCACGCCGTTCATGGAGTAGGCAAAGCAGCCGGCGATACGCTCTTCCAGGTTATTCACATGCTGGTTCTTGCCACGGAAGTCCGGCAGTGTAATGGCCGCTGTCCACACCGGCGCGCTGAACGGCACCCGCCCTTCCCCCAGGTGGCAACTGGAGCAGTTCATGTCATTGAAGACATTCTCACCACGCAATTGCTGCGTATTAGTGAATAGATCGTGACCGTAGCGGATGACTTTTTTCAGTTCCGGATGAATATCGGCACTTTCCATATCTTCCATGGTGGGCGGTTCGTGCACCAATTGGTTCAGCGCTGCATCCGCCCGCTCTTCCTGAGCAAAGACACTGGTGGCGTATACGCTAATACCGATGCCGACCGTCAATGAACAGCCAGTAAGCGCTAAAACGAGAGGGCGTGGACAGGTTATCATTGTGCTGACTCCTGGTCGGCGGAGGCGGGTTGCTTGGCGTACCAGGCGGATACAGCCTGGATGTCGTCATCACTCATGCGCTTGGCAATGGCGCCCATCAGGTTTTGCGGATCGTTGCTGCGAGTTTCGTTTTTCCACGCCGACAATTGGGTGCGGATGTAGCCGGCATGCTGGCCTGCAATGCCTGGGAAGGCATCACCTACGCCCCTGCCCCCAGGCCCATGGCAACTTTGGCAGGAAACAATGTAGGCGTTCCAATCGCCACGTTCGGCGAGCTGCTGCCCGCGGGCCAATAGCGTCTCGTCGGCTTCATCGCCGCCTTGCCCCTGGGTAGGGGGCAGTTGGCTGTAGTAGGCGGCCACATCGGCGATTTGTTGGTCGTTGAGCATATTGGCAAATGTTGCCATCGTCGCATTTTCACGCCGCCCTGCTTTAAAATCATGCAACTGCTTGGCGATATAGTCGGCATCCAGGCCAGCTAAGCGCGGCCAGGACTCCCCATCAGGCACATTCATGCCACTGCCATCGGCCTGGTGGCAGGCGCTACAGCTGGCCGCGGCGGCTTTGCCGCGCTCCGCGTTCCCCTCCTGGGCCAACGCCCCTGCGGCGAACAGGGTGATACCTACACAGAGACCAACCCTGCTAACGTATTTGTTATTCATATCGGTTTCTCCCTTGCGTTATCTTTTTTTAACTGTCCGCCACTGGCACCATCAGGCGAGCGGTAAACCCGCCCCCCGCCGGGCTGGCGAATGCCACTTCGCCATCGAATCGTTCAGCGATTGCCGCGACAATCGCCAGCCCCAGCCCGCTTCCCTGCTGTTTGCTGGCGCGCCAGAAGCGTTGCGTCAGTTGCTTGAGCGTCGCGTCATCGACGCCTGGGCCCTGGTCGCTGACGCTGAAGGTAAGAAAGCGCTGCCCGTGCTCCCACTCCGCCTCCAGCGTTACGGGTGTTTCCGGCGGTCCATGGTGCAGCGCGTTATCGAGCAAATTGCGTAGCGCGGTAATCGCTAGCTCACGGGGCATGGCCAGGGTGGTCTCTGGCCAGTCAGCGGGCACCACAAAGCGGCCGGAGTGACTGTGGTGGCAATCCGCCAGGGCGCACTCGGCAACATCGGCAACACGGCTTACCTCGCCATCATCAAACCGCGCACGCCCTTCTACCCGTGCCAGAGTCAGCAGTTGATCAAGGGTCGAACTCAGCCGCACCACGCCCTCTTCCGCCTGATTGAGCGATGCCTTCGCCGCCTCCCCTTCAACGCGGCGGGCAACTTGCAGGTGGGTCTTGATGGCCGTCAGCGGCGTGCGCAGCTCGTGCGCGGCGTCATTGGTAAAGCGCTGTTCGCGGATAATGGTTTGCTGCACCCGCGCCAACAGCGCGTTAAGCGTTGTAATGAGAGGTCGGATCTCTTTTGGCAAGCCGTAGGTAGCCACCGGCGCCAGCGCATCCGGATGGCGGTTGGCAAGCGACTCTCGCAGCCGTGTCAGCGGTGCCAGCCCACGCCAGATACCTAGCCACAGCGCCACCATGCTGCCCACCAGTGCCACCACAAACGGCACCACCGCCACCCGAATAACGCCGCTAAGCAGTATGTTCCTTTCATCCATCCGGTCGGCGGTGGTAATCACGATGCCATTGCGCTCGTAGGTGAAGACCCGCCAGGTCACATCGCCAGCCTGACGATAAGTGTGCCCGCCCTCTCCCGGCGCCAGCACATCGTCCATATCAGCATGGGTGCGCGCCATGACCTCGCCTTGGGGGGAATGCACCTGGCAGGCCAGCCCTTCAATAGAGGGAATGGAGAGCACCGGATGCTCGGTGTCCTCCCATACGTCAAGGGGAAGCTGCAAAACCAGCCCAGCCACCATTCGCGCCGACTGCGCCAGACGTTGGTCCAGGGTTTCTACAAATTTGTCTTCCAGGTCGCGCATCAGCCACGCGGCGGCGATACCCCATAGCAACGCCAGGGTTAGCCCCAGGGTGATTAGTAAGCGGGCACGTAAACTCATAGCTGGCCTTTATCTATCTCACACTCATAGGGCGTGCCCGCCAAGTGCACCGCCTCAGGCTTGCCCAGCCGATAGCCAAGCCCGCGCACCGTTTCGATCACCCCGCTCCCGAGCTTGCGGCGCAGGTGGTGAATATGCACATTCAGGGCATTGCTCTCGACATCATCATTCATGCCATAAAGGCTGTCTTTGAGCTGATCGGCCGACAGTACGCTGCGCGGCGATTGCAGGAAGGTTTCCAGCAGCACCAGCTCACGGCGAGACAGTGCGATCAGTTGCCCTTCGACATACACTTCGCGGGCGGTGGGATCTAACGCGAGGGCCCCATGGGAAATCATGCCGCTGCTACGCCCTGCCACACGGCGCAGCAGAGCGTGCAGGCGCGCGACTAATTCATCCAGATCGAAGGGCTTGACCAGATAGTCATCGGCACCGCCCTGCAGGCCATCCACCCGGTCTCGCACGGTATCTCTTGCGGTTAACACCAGCACCGGCACATCGACGCCCTGCTCACGCCACTCGGCCAACAACTGCAGGCCATCGCCATCCGGCAAGCCACGGTCAAGAATGACCACATCACTAGTGACTGTTCGCATCGATTGGCGAGCGGCGTTGAGCGTGGAGACGTGATCGACGACAAAATCGAAGGTCATTAATCCAGAGCGGATACCCGATGCCACCAGCGGGTCATCTTCAATCAGCAAGACGTGCATAACGGTTTCCTTTTTATTACCTGACAGCATGACTGCCACGCATTAACCCAGCGTTAAGAAAACAAAACGCCCTTGCAGTAAAGGCAAGGGCGTTAGCAGCAGCGACCATATAAGTCTGACTTATTAGCCGAGCCTTTTGGCGGCAAACCACCCCAGCACCATCGTCACCAGCATGGCCGCTAGCGGTAGTGATACGCCGCCAATAGAGGCGATCGCAGGCCCAGGGCAGTAGCCGGAAAGCCCCCAGCCAATGCCAAACAGCGCTGCGCCGCCCAGTAACTTGCCATCCAGCTCCTTCTTGGTGGGTAACTGAAAGACGCCGCCCAACAGGGGTGCCGAACGCTTGAATACCAGCCGATAGCCGATAAAGGTGGTTACCACGGCCCCGCCAAGCACAAACATCAGCGTCGGGTCCCAGGCGCCCGCTACATCTAAAAACCCCAGCACTCGTGCGGGGTCGGTCATACCGGAAATTGCCAAACCCAAACCAAAAATCAGCCCCGCCGCATAACCAGCCGCTGTTTTCATCGCGTTCCCGTTCATTGCACACCGCCTAGGCCTAACAGATGGCGCGAGATATAAACGGTCACTAGCGCCGTCAGCAAAAACATACCGGTGGCAGCCATGGAGCGTGGCGCCAAGCGTGCCAAGCCACATACGCCATGCCCACTGGTGCAACCGCTGCCAAGCCCTGTGCCCACACCCACCAACAAGCCGGCCACCAACATCAATCCGACGCCACCGGCTGGCGCGCCAATCACCTCACCTGGGCTCCCCACCACGTTTCCCAAGCCGCCACCTAATGCCATGATCAACAGCGGCCCGCTAATCAGCCCTAAAACAAATGCCACCCGCCAAGCGCTATCGCCTTTGGGACGCTGGGTTATTAAGTTACCAACGATCCCACTAATCCCCGCGATACGCCCTAACGTTGCCATTAGCCAGGTGGCGGAAAGCCCAATCAGCAAGCCCCCAGCTAAGCCTTGTAAACCTGCTGTCCAATCCACTGGTGTCTCCCAAGCATTCCGCTTTCACAGGTTAAAAAAATAGAAACGGTTAGAAAAAATTAATCGGCACTTTTAAATAGACCGTGCCATTCTCTTCCGCCGGAGGCAGCGCTCCAGCACGCATATTGACTTGAACCGAAGGAATAATGAGCCGTGGCATGCCTAAGGTGGCATCACGCTCGGTGCGCATCTTCACAAACGCCTCTTCGCTGACACCTTCGTGAACATGCACATTCTCACTGCGCTGTTCTGCTACGCTGGTTTCATGCTGAAAGGTATCGCGGCCGGGGGCTTTATAGTCGTGGCATAAAAACAGCCGCGTCTGCTCGGGCAGCGCCAACACTTTTTGAATAGAGTGATACAGGGTACGTGCATCGCCGCCGGGAAAGTCGCACCGCGCGGTGCCATAATCCGGCATAAAAAGCGTATCCCCTACAAAGGCAGCATCCCCCACTACGTAGGTTAAGCAGGCGGGCGTATGACCAGGGGTATGCAGTACACGGCCCTGTAATTGCCCAATGTTGAACGTATCCCCTTCTTCAAACAGCGCATCAAATTGGCTGCCATCCCGAGCAAATTCGGTACCCGCATTGAACGCCTTGCCGAAGATCTCTTGCACCTTGACTATTTTGGCACCGATGCCGGTTTTGCCTCCTAACTGCTCATGCAGATAGGGGGCTGCCGAAAGGTGGTCGGCGTGCACATGGGTCTCCAAAATCCAGGCGACGTCGAGCTGGTGTTCGCGAACAAAGGCGATGATGTTGTCAGCTGAACGCACATCCGTTCGCCCTGCGGCATAATCAAAATCGAGCACCGAATCTATGATCGCGCAGGCACTGCTATCGGGGTCTTGAACGACATAGCTAAAGGTGTTCGTGGGTTCATCAAAAAAGTGCTTAACGATTGGGCGTTGCATTGCTGCCTCCCATTAGTGGTAATCGCATTCTCATGCTTTAAAGACAGCATAGTGCATTCCAGGTTCTATCGTTAGACTATTTTTGAATATTGCAGCAGCTACTATTCACAAAAGAGAAGTGATACACCCAGCAGCAGATATGAAACATTTCATTAATCTTTGCCTTGTTTAGGCCGATAGGAATAAATAGGGGCAGAACTACTCAATTACAAAAAAGGAAAAACATGACTCGTTTAACAACAACACAAAAACTCTGGGGAACGTTGGGCATCATCTGGATAGCTATGCTGCTCTTGGTAGGTTGGTTAGCCCTTGAGAACCGTCAAACAATTGTCAGCGAACGCCGCGACAGTATTCAGTACGTGGTCGAAAGTGTACAAAACCAAATTGAAGCTCTGCAGGAACGGGTAAACGCTGGGGAGCTCAGTCTTGAAGAAGCGCAGCAGCGCGCCATCGACAATATGTCTAGTGTGAGCTTTGGGGCAGGCGAATACATTTTCTCCTTCAATGACGACTTACTGGTTATTTCCCACCCCAGCCGCGAATCCGGCACTGATATGACCGACTATCTGGACGCCAGCGGTATGGCGCTATACCCAGAGTTACTGCGTGTTGCCCAGGCAGGCGGTGGCCACGTCAATTACTACTCTACTCGCGCCGGTGGCGAAGAACAGTTGCCAAAAACCAGTTACGTAGCACACCTACCCGAATGGGAGTGGTCGCTGGCAACGGGCGTTTATGTTGATGATATCAATGAAGCGTTTATCGCCGGCTTGATTCACTCAATCGGGATACTGCTGATCATTGGCCTGCCGGTAACGCTGCTGATGGGCTGGGTGATCCGCGATGTTTCCCGTCGATTAGGCGGCGACCCCCGCTACGCCGCCAGCGTGGTGCGCCATATCGCCGACGGTGATCTCACACAGGTAACGCAGCTTTCAGCGAAAGATCAGCAGAGTTTACTGTTTGATATTAACCGTATGCGGGAAACCCTAGCCGCTACCATCGGTGATATTCATCAAGGAGCCAATCAGGTCAACAGCGGTGTCGAGCAAATTGTAGGGGTGAACGAAGAGCTTTCGACACGCACCGAAGAACAGGCAGCGTCGCTGGCCGAAACAGCCACCAGCATGGAACAGCTCACGGCCACCGTTAAGCAAAACGCGGAACACGCAGACCATGCGCGCAAACTTGCCACCAGGGCAGCCGACAGTGCTCAGCGCGGCAGCGATTCGATGTCATCCGTTACGACCACGATGGCCACCATTAACGAAAGCGCCACGCAAATGAGCAGCATCGTCAACACCATTGACGGCATTGCCTTCCAAACCAATATCTTGGCCCTGAACGCGTCCGTTGAAGCCGCACGCGCTGGCGAACAAGGGCGCGGTTTTGCGGTGGTGGCCAATGAGGTTCGCCAACTTGCCAGCCGCTCGGCAGCTGCTGCACAAGAGATCAAGGCGCTGATCGAAGCGTCGGACAGCAAAGTGGTGGAAGGTAGCCGCCAGGTACGCGACACCGGTGATGTGATTAACAGCATGGTCGATGACATCAAGGAGCTCAGCACACTGGTGCAGGAAATTTCAGCCGCCACCATTGAACAGAGCAGCGGTATCGAACAGGTCAACCAAGCCGTCACGCAAATGGATCAAATGACCCAGCAGAATGCCAGCCTAGTACAACAGAGCACTCAGGCCACCCAAACCCTGGCCCAGCTAAGCAACCAGCTTCGTCAGTTGGTCGCCAACTTCCGCATTAATCAGTCCACAGAGCATACGCAGGCAAGCTTACCCGCCTCCTCACCTACTCCACAGGCTGCTTATCAGCACAGCGATTTTTAGCATTAATATCGCTCGCGATTTTATGTTTGCCATCGCGAGCGATATCCCCCCTGTCATTGTGACTCCCTTCCCTCATGTCATTGTGATTCCTTCCCCCATGTCATTGTGATTCCCTCCCCCATGTCATTGTGATTCCCTCCCCCATGTCATTGCGAACGCAGTGAAGCAATCTGGGTTTTATGCTGCTGCGGCCAATAAAAATGCCGAGGCGGAATTTATATTAAATTTAGCTAAGGTATTGACGCTTTAAGCCGATAGACAAAAACGTTGCTTACATACATCGGCTAGGAAAAACATGACTCGCTTAACGACGACGCAAAAACTCTGGGGAACGCTGGGTATCATTTGGATTGCCATGCTGCTGTTAGTTGGCTGGCTAGCGTTGGAAAACAGACAAACGATTGAGAGTGAACGACGCGACAGCATTCAATATGTGATCGAGAGCGTGCATAGCCAAATTGAAGCCCTGCAAGAACGGGTGACCACTGGCGAGCTAAGTGAAGAAGAGGCGCAGCAGCGCGCCATCGACAATATGTCCAGCGTCAGCTTTGGCGGCGGTGAATACCTATTTTCCTTCGACGACGACCTACGTATTATTTCTCACCCCAATCGCCCCCGCGGTGAAGACATGAGCGCTTATCAAGATGCTAGCGGCATGGATCTTTATGCCGCGTTTCGTGAGGCCGCTCAATCCGGCGGCGGTCATGTTGACTACCACTCCCGCCGTATTACCGGCGATAAGCAGGTGCCCAAAATCAGCTACGTGGCTTATCTCCCTGAATGGCAGTGGTCAATGGCGGCAGGCGTTTATGTCGATGATATCAATGAAGCCTTTATTGCTGGCCTGATTCGCTCAGTGGTCATTCTTTTAATCATCGGCTTACCGGTAACGCTGCTGATGGGCTGGGTGATCCGTGATGTTTCCCGTCGTTTAGGCGGCGACCCACGCTACGCCGCCAGCGTTGTGCGTCATATCGCCGACGGTGATCTCACACAGGTAACCCAGCTTTCAGCGAAAGATCAGCAGAGTTTACTGTTTGATATTAACCGTATGCGGGAAAACCTCGCTGTCACCATCGGTGATATTCATCACGGAGCCAATCAGGTCAATAGTGGTGTCGAGCAAATTGTGGGCGTCAACGAAGAGCTTTCGACACGCACCGAAGAGCAGGCAGCCTCACTAGCCGAAACCGCTTCCAGCATGGAACAGCTCACGGCTACCGTTAAGCAGAATGCAGAACACGCAGACCATGCGCGTACGCTTGCTACCCGCACCGCCGACAGTGCTCAGCGTGGCAGTGACTCGATGTCCACGGTGATCACCACCATGGCGACGATTAATGAAAGCGCCACGCAAATGAGCAGCATCGTCAACACGATTGATGGCATAGCCTTCCAAACCAATATTTTGGCGCTGAACGCGTCCGTTGAAGCCGCACGCGCTGGAGAGCAAGGGCGCGGTTTTGCCGTGGTGGCCAATGAAGTTCGTCAACTTGCCAGCCGCTCCGCCTCTGCCGCACAAGAGATTAAAACCCTGATCGAAGCGTCGGACAGCAAAGTGGTCGAAGGCAGCCGCCAGGTTCAGGCGACCGGCGACGTTATCAATGGCATGGTCGATGACATCAAACAGCTCAGCACACTGGTGCAGGAAATTTCAGCAGCCACTATTGAGCAGAGCAGTGGTATCGAACAGGTCAACCAAGCCGTCACGCAAATGGATCAAATGACCCAGCAAAATGCCAGCCTAGTGCAAGAGAGCAATCATGCGACCCAAACGCTTGCGCAACTCAGCACTCAACTGCGTGAGCTGGTATCCAACTTCCGTATTAATCAGAACACGGAGCATTTGAAGGCAAGCTTACCAGCGTCATCAACGGCGCCACGGGCTGCCTATCAGGACAGTGATTTTTAATACACGCTAAAAACAAGGCCAGCTACCGATGGGCAGCTGGCCTGTTTTCATTCCGCCGTTTGTGGCGTTAAACCTTACCTTGATTATCCAGTTCGACCGCCTCGTGCATACGCGTGAGGAGGTCGGGCACGGCTGCCTGTACGCGGTTCCAGCTGGGAATAAAGGGCCGTTCTCTAGGGTTATCCAAAAATAGGTTGCCCGCTTCGAGTAGATTACTGGCGAATAGCTCGACCGCTTGCTCCTCACTATGACGGTCAAGGCTCAGGCCGTTCATGGTGGCGTCGTGGTCGTAGGCCTCAATCAAATCCAATGCAAAGCGGTAATAAGTCGCTTTGAGCGTGCGGAAATCTTCGCTGCTAAAGGTAATGCCCTGAGTGGCTAATTTGCGATAGAGCGCTTTTGAGATATCCAAGCTCATGCGGTTTAAGCCGCCATTGGGATCATCTTCGCTAACCGGCTGGTGCTTGTGGTCGTAGGCATCGGCAATATCGACTTGGCAGAGCTGGCGCAGTGAGTAATTGCGCTGCAGTTCCGATAGCACACCGATTTCCAGCCCCCAATCAGCGGGGATACGGATGCCTTCCAGCACTTCGCTACGCATCGCAAACTCGCCCGAAAGCGGGTAACGGAAACTATCCAAGTAGTCGAGGTACGGTAGCGGCCCGCAAACGGTTTTAAGCGCCCGCAGCAGCGGTGTGACTAATAGTCGAGAGACACGGCCATTGAGCTTGCCTTCCGCAATACGCGGGTAATAGCCTTTGCAGAAACTATAATTAAAATTAGGATGAGCGACGGGATACATCAAGCGCGCCAGCAGCCCGCGGTCGTAGGTGAGGATATCGCAATCATGCAGCCCGACCACCGTCGAGCGCCCAGACGACAACATATAACCTGCGCAGTACCACACATTGCGCCCTTTACCTGGCTCCAACGCCCCTAGCCCATGCTCTTCCAATTCTGCATCGAGCGCTTTCAGGCGCGGGCCATCGTTCCATAAAATGCGCGTATGTTGCGGCAGCCGGGAGAAAAATTCACGGGCGAATAAAAACTGTTCTCGGTCGGCGCGATCCAAGCCAATGACTATCTCACTGAGGTAAGGCACCTTAACCAGTTCATCAACAATCGCTGAAAGCGCAGGTCCTTCCAATTCGGAAAAAAGCGACGGTAGAATCAACCCCATCGGCCGCCGTCGGGAAAATTGGCATAGCTCCTCTTCAAGTGCTTCTACTGAACGCTTAGTCAGGTTATGGAAGTCGGTAATAATCCCATTTTGATGAAAGTCACTCATGCGCTTGCCTCCCTGGATTCATGGAACGGTTCTCAACTACTGAACCGTTCTCAAATAACGTCTGTTCTCAAACCACAGCATCACCTTTCTCCGCCGTCGCTAAACGGCGGTCATCTCGCCCCCACCAGTGGGCAACCCCCTCTGCCCAGCCGGCCGGCCCTGTTGCTTCCGTGCGATATAGCGAAGTGTTACGCAGCTCTACGACTAAGTCGTGGCAACCGCGGATGACGACGGCTTGATCAACCGCTTCAAGCATAGAGATATCGTTCGGCCCATCCCCCAGCCCTAATGAAAGAGGCGTGCGACCTCTTAACGCCGTAAAGCGTTTCACCAACCACTCGACTGCGCTGCCTTTATCCGCCGAGCGCCCCATGACATGAAAGAAACGTCCGCCTTGTGTTAGCTGCAGGCCATCCCCTTCCAGTGCAGCGCGAAACGCTTCTAATGCTGAGTCACTGTCTTTCCACAACAGCGGCTCGCTGCCTTCCCGCTGCCGCGCATCACGGGCGCGGGGCTCGTCTAATCCAGTCAGCTCCATGACCTCCTGCACACTCAGCTCACCCATCCGGGTAAATTGAATATCCAAACGCTCGCGCCACACCTTTAAGCGCGCACGAATAAAGCCAATATCCACCCCAGGGTGTTTAATCACAACCCCATCGCGACCGCCACCAGGGCGGTCTAACCGCGCATGGCACCAACCTGGCGGCAAGCCAATCACCGCTCCATTTTCAGCGATAAAAGGCGTACCCGTCAGGCCCAACGCTTCGCGCAGCGGAATCAACTCCGCACGGGTTTTACTGGTAACCGGAATGACCGGCACGCCCATTTGTTTTAAACGAGCAAGCCAAGGCGCGGCGGGGCTGAAATCATAACTATGGTGATCCAGCAGCGAACCATCTAAATCGGTCACGACTAGACGCGGCTGAAACGCAGGGTCTACCGGCGATGGTGACGGAGAAGGCGACGGAGAAAGCGGCGCTGAAAACTGATTGGATTCCGGCATGGCACTACCTCTATTCGGTCTTAGCACATCGTCAAGATAGTAGCTTGCGATGCCCTATGGCGATGACCAACGAGTAATTGGCTTTGAAAAGGATAGCAAGTTATAAGCCAAATCAGAGAAGTGTAGCTTTAGCAGAGGGTTACCGGGATTTTTTAAAATTTAATGTCACGCCACAATCCCAAGCACCAAAAAGAAGCAGCATGAATGCACCAAAAAAACGCATGAAACACATTAGTGCACTTGTCGCGGCGCTACCTATTAAAAGAATGAGGCAGAACATAAAAAAACTGAGACAGCACTTGGCAAGGCCTTATAAATAGCTACACCAAACCTGTACCCACTGGTAATCCTGTACACCCCTCACCTGATGCCAGTGGGCTGCAGTGAGCCAAGCCCTTTCATGCCCGCCTCCCCCGGCGGGTTTTTTTATCAATTTCTCTCTTTATTCTTTACACCTTCCCATGGCTTTACGAATGCAGTGAAGCAATCTAGGGCCTGAATTTCAAATGTGCTATTCTGAATTTCAAAGGTTTTTCTGAGGGTTTGTCATGTACGCCATCGAGTTTGAAGCAGATATCAAAAACGAATACATCCGTCTTCCACAGTTTGAAAAATTGAAAAATCGTCATGTGAAAATTATTGTTTTAGCTGAAGATAGTGCTGAACCTGATCATGAGACAACCATTCAGCGTTATCCAGCCAAAGTGCCGCCCATTGCTTTTAAAGCAGATATTTTAGACACAGTGCCAGACTCAAGCTGGGATTTAACCTAATGCAAGTGCTAGATACCCATGTTTGGCTATGGTGGATGTCTGGCGACGAGCGGCTAAAGCACCACTGGCGTGATGCGATTGAAACCGATGTCAGTGTCGGGGTAAGTGCAATCAGTTTGTTTGAGGTGGCCTGGCTAGTTGAGCACAAGCGCATTGAGCTAGGTTGCGCTCTGGAATGGTGGTTCGAGCAGGCGCTTGACGCATCAAGCATCGCTCTTTTACCCATTACACCCGCCATCGCTGAACGTGCTGTCTCGCTGCCAAGGCATCACAGTGATCCACAGGATCGTATTATCATCGCGACAGCTTTAGATCATCAGGCACAGCTACTGTCGGCAGATTCTAAATTCAAATTTTACGAAGAGTTAGGCGATTTTCTCGTTCGCTGAACACACCCAAACCGACCCTTACTCCACATGAATAACCACCTCAACCCGCCGGTTGCGAGCCCGCCCTTCTGCGCTAGCGTTGCTTTCCAGCGGCCTTGTGGCTGCCAAGCCGACGGCGCGTAGACGCTCAGCGTCGACCCCCGCCGCTTCCAGCGCCTCAACAATGGCGATGGCGCGCGCACTTGAAAGCGCCCAGTTGGAAGAGAACTCATCGGTGCTAATCGTCTGACTATCCGAATGGCCTTCCACCCATACTTCGCCATCATAGCGCTGAATCGTTTCCAGCAAACTGCCGACTAATGATGACCCGTCGTTGGTTAACTCAGCCGTCGCCGAAGGAAACAGCAATTGATCCTGTACACGCAGGCTAATGCCTTCCGCCACTCGTGATACTTCAACACCTTCCAGGTCGGGCAGATAGGTAGACTCCTCAACGCGTTGGGAAAGCGCTTGGTTCAGGGCAAGCGCACCCGCCACTGACTCGTCGCTGACAACCTGCACATTTACCGGGGGCCGGTCAGTTAACACCACCATGTAATCCGCCAGAGGCGATGAAAAATCATCACTGCCCGCAGGCATTAGCAGTTTAGGGAGGGTAATGGCCGGTTCAACAGGTTTCGGCGCGGCCAACAGCGGCGGTACACCAACGCTAACGCGCCGCCGGGGTAACCGAGACAGCTTAGGCAAGCCAGCCACCCCCAGCGACGCACTCACCGCCATCGGGCTCAGCCCTGCGCCACTCCAGGCGGCACTACCAACGCGCTCAGGCATGGCGTTTGCTAACGACTCAGGCAAAGGGATTTCCAGCGAAGGCGATGACGATTGACTAGCGTCAATTGCTGTATCGCCTGCCAACCACTCTGAATGGTTCGCCCCTGTCGCGGCGATAATGACGACGAAGAGAGCCACCAACAACGTCATGATATCCAGATAGCTAATCATCCAACCGCTATTGCTATCACTTTCATGATAAGCCGACATCAGCGAATCATGGCGCGGTCCGCCGCGGTGATCTTCAAGCATTGGTATTATCGCTCATCAGATTTTACGCGGGATACCTCGTACTTTTAGTGCGAGGAGGGAGAGCGCGTCGCCCGCAGGGCGACTTGGATCACGCCACCGCCTGTCCCGCTCCTCCTGTTAGGTTGATAGAGGGGGTGTGGTGATAGCCGTAGCCATCACCGCGCTGGATCACGGTGCAGTAGTTGTGCGAAACCCCTTGCACCGCACCGTGTTCTGTTTGGATATTGAAGCTGCCGGTTTTACGCACCGCGACACGCCCCGTATGCATTCCGGCTTTCTTGCCGGTGGGCACCAGCGCACGCACCATGTCGCCGGTCTGAAAGCCTCTTACTTGCTTCTGTCGCATCAAAAAGCCGCGTGGGAAGCCGTACTTGTTCAGGCGCGTGCGTTGATAGCTGCCACGCCCCATCGCCTTGATGGTTAAGGTAGGCACCTGCCAAGCGTGAAGCGTGTCAAATGCACCGACACAGGCAGCATCCAGGCCGTGGGTTTTAGGGATGCCCAGTCGCTGGCGGTTGTATTTGGTGCGGCCGCCGCTGCTGACGGCGACCGGCAAATCAGTGGTCTTGAGCGCGGAGAACAGCGCCCAACGGGTCGCGTTGACGGCGCTGGCATCTCTTAATGACTGCTTGAGCTGGCGCTGTACCCGCTCTAGTCGAATGGCAGCGGTGTGGCCATTGGCTTTCAAGCGGCGATGCAGTCCCTTGTCGTGGGCAAAGAAGTCAGCCAATGCCTGGCTGTTCTTGGCCTGATTACAGGGGTGGCAGCTCAGCGTTAAGTTGCTGACACGATTCGAACCGCTGCGTGAACGCGGCACCACATGCTCGACTTCAAGTGGTGTGTCTGTGTCGCCACAATACGCACATTCGCGCCCCCACTTTTCCAGTAAATATTCGCGCACCTCGTAGCCCAACAGCGTGCCTTGCTGATACTCGACGCCGCTAATCTCTGGGTTTTCCAACTGTTGCGTGTCAAAGCGCACTAACTCTTGGCAGATGCCGGTGATCGGTGCCAAGCGACTGAGCCGATTTACCCAGGCCATCACGGTGTCAACGCGATGCTGCAGCGACGGTGCCAGCCAACCTTTGGGCTTGGTGCGATTGTTAAAGCGCGGGGCGCGGTAGCGCAGATTCTTCGACCGGCGACGACGCCGAAAGGCAGCGCGCTGCTCCAGCGATTTCTTTATCTGGTACCCACGATGCACCAGCCCAAACAGGCACAGCACATGACGCTGTTCAGTGTCGGTTTCGCGCATCAGCGCCAACCCAGTGGTCTTGCTGCCAGGGTCAATGCCCAGGCGTAGCGGCTGCATGTCTCCGCCCACCCGATCTTTCAGTCGAATGGTAAACGGGTAACGCTTATGCACCACGGCACGACCGCGCCCTAGCAGCAAGCGGGCGCGCTTTTCGCTGCACGGCATCAACGGTTGCTTCTGTTTGTCTATTACGAAAACCGCCATGCGATTTTCTCCTGTGTAAATACCCTTACGGGTCTTGTGTCGCGAGGCGTGCGCCCCGTCTCCCCTCGGGAATGTCGATAACCGGCTCCTGCTGACGATAGCGCTGCCAACAGCGATCAAGACCTTCGGCGTTTTACCTTGCGCCCGCATGATCCTGACCTTTCAGAGCGGCAAGCTGAGAAAGCACTTGCCGGTGAGTTTTGGCGACCTGTTATCAACGTAGCGGGTTGGCTACCGCTCTCCCTGGTCAACCCAGCGTGTTGTCACAAGCTCCCGCCTTCAGGCGGGGGTAGTTGACTCAAGTTTTGAACCTCTTGGCCGATTTAGCTATTTAGATCTAATCATGTATTTTGAACCCAGTACTGTGAACCTAGCACTTAGAACTAGGCACTTAGCGCTAGGTACGTCGAATTAGGCATGGCAAACTGAGCATAGCGAACAGTCTATCAAAAGCCGTTTTGTAGCAAAAAGGAACCCGCAGGTGCGCACCCGTCCCCTATTATTTCGTTTACCCTCATTCATACGTCCTGTTAGCGTGGGGCTGGCAAGCCTAATGCTCAGCGGCTGCTTCTATGCCAATACATCACAAGCGCCCATTGCTACGACTTACCCCTATACCGAGCAGCAACGCATGCAGGCCGCCCATCACTGGGATGTGCTCGCCCGTCACGAAGCTACCAGCATTTTGCAACGTGAGCGCGTTCGCAATCGCGACTTATATATCACAGAAGCCGACACGGGTGACTTACACGCCTACAGCGGCGGTGAATTTGGGCGTGGCTTCCGCACCCTGCTCACCAGTGAACTGGTTTCACGCGGCGCCAACCTCACCACAGTGCCTACCACTAACAGTGCCAACGTCACGATCGATGTCGAAGTGGTCGAACATCGGGATCGCGATTTTGTACGCCCGCCGGTAGGCGCTTTCACCGCGCTAACCGCTGGCATCGCCGTGGCCACCATTCCCTTTAATCAGTGGAGCGAGCCAGCGCTGGCGTTAATCCCTGCAGGTATGCTTGCCGATACCACCAGCGGCAGTTGGACCCATACCGGTAACGAAGAGATCATTGTGACGACCCAGATTGTCGATGGCGAACGAATTGTCTACTCGTCATCCAACATTTACTACATTAATGCGGGCGATCGTCGTCAATATGCCCCACATCGTGTGCCCCAGGCGCCTACCACTCCCTTCGTTCCTCTTACTGATACGTGGTAATTTCATGCTGAACACACTCTTTTCTAAACGGCGCGCGCCCTCTATCACCCGTATTGCGCTCATGAGCATTGCGCTACTATTGCTGGCAGGCTGCGGCACGCTGGGTAATGCTAACAACCCCCCTGCGGAACCGGAACCCGACCTTTCTGAATTAGTGCACGCCGCTGCCGAACAAATGATCGCCAGCAACCCAGAACTGACGCGCTACAGCCCCATGATTGCCGCCACCTTTGTCAGCATCGACAATTTGAGCCAATCATCCACGCTTGGGCGGATTAGCTCCGAAATCATGGCATCAGCACTCTCGCGCCAGGGCATGGAAGTCCGCGAAGTCAAAATGCGCGACAGCATGTTTATTGAAGAGAGCGTGGGAGAATTGATTCTTTCCCGGCAAGTACAGCGCCTAAGTGCCCAGCACAACGCCCGCTCTATCCTGATGGGCACCTATGCGCAAGGCCAAGACTATGTCTACGTAAGTGCGCGTGTAGTGAGAGCAGGCGACGCTATGGTGCTCGGCAGCGCCGATTTTCGCCTACCGTTAAACAACAACACCCGCAGTTTGTTAGAAGGCCAAGGGGGCTGGTGAGGACTTAGACGCCTAACCATGCTTCCATTTTGAGGACTACCTTAAATACACATCGCCCAACAAGTCGGGCTCCTATAAGGCTGGGTGCAGGCACCAGGTATTGTAGGAGCGCAATTCATTGCGCGATCAGCAATGATCGAGACGCCAAGAGTAAATGCTTCTAGATAACCTGATCGCCCGACAAGTCGGGCTCCTACAAAGGCTAGGTGCAGGCATCAGGTGTTGTAGGAGCCCAATTCATTGGGCGATAAGCGATGATCGAGGCGCCGAGGGTAAATGCTTCTAGACAGCCTGATCGCCCGACAAGTCGGGCTCCTACAAGGGCTGATGCCGCCACCGGGTGCTGTAGGAGCCCAATTCATTGGGCGATCAGCAAGGATCAACGCAACGAAGGTAAATGCTGATAGACAGCCTGATCGCCCGACAAGTCGGGCTCCTACAAGAGCTGGGTGCAGGCACCAGGTGCTGTAGGAGCCCAATTCATTGGGCGATCAGCAAGGATCAAGGCGCCGAAAATCACTCATGCCCTGAAGGCAAAACAACGCTGATGAAGCGTCCGGCTTTGTGGGCCAAAGCTTCTATCTCCGCTTTCAGTACTCGCTTGGCACCTGCATCCCCATGCACCAGCTTCACTTCCCGGGGCCAATGGCGCATTCGCTTGATAAAGTTAAGTAAATCCCGTTGATCGGCGTGGGCGGAGTAACCGCTAATGGTGGTCACCCCCGCGCGGATACCGTAACGCTCACCATCCAACATTGCCCAGCCACCCTGGGCCCCGAAGCGTTGTATATCGCGCCCCGGCGTTCCCGCCCCTTGGTAACCCACAAACAGCACCTGGTGGCGCGGATCACCCAGCATGGCTTTTAAATAATTAACGACCCGGCCACCGGTGCACATACCGCTGGCAGCAATCACCACGGCAGGCCTGCCGCTTTCGGCTAAATAGCGTACCGTTTGCTCATGGGTTTCATGGCTGTCCACGGTATACAGCGCATCAAAATTTAACGGATGCCGTCCCGCTTTCACACGTTTCTGCGCTTCGTCATCCCAAAACGGCTTAAGCTCCCGATACACTCGAGTAAAACGCGAAGCTAGCGGCGAATCGACGATAATCTCCAGCGACTGCCAAAGCGCATCATTGCCCGCCCGGTGGATAATACCCTCCAGCTCGTAAAGCAGTTCTTGGGTTCGTCCAATGCTAAAGGCAGGAATAATCACCGTGCCTTTATTATCCAGCGCCTTTTCTATCGCCCGCTTTAGTAATGCCGCCCGTTCACTGCGCCCCTCATGCAGCCGGTCACCATAGGTAGATTCCAGTACCAATACATCGGCTCTAGGCGGCGATTTAGGCGCTGGCAGTAAAGGCGCGTTTGCCGCCCCCAGGTCGCCGGAAAACACTACACGCTCGCGGCGTTTTGAATGCGGTTCCCGTAACGCGACCTCTACATAGCTAGAACCCAGAATATGCCCCGCACGCTGCAGCTTTACCTTCATGTTAATAGAAGGCGATGCCTCCACGGTGTGCCATTTAGCATAATCCAACGGCACCAACTGTTGCTCTACCCGCTCTAAAAACTGGGAAATTAAACGCGTATCACGGGTAAAACCAATTTTCAGAGCATCTTCAATCACCAACGGCAATAACTTCGCCGAAGGCTTTGAGCACAAAATAGGGCCTGAAAAACCAGCGGCCAGCAAGTAAGGCAACCGCCCAATATGGTCGATATGAACATGAGTAACGATGAGCGCTTTTACCGTCGAAATATCAAAATCAATAGAGAGCTGATCGAAGCTATCCTGCTGCGCATCTTCGCCTTGAAACAAGCCACAATCGATTAATAGTGAAGACTCACTATTAGCGATAAGTTGATGACAACTACCCGTAACACCGCTAGCGCCGCCATGATGAATGATAGTTGATAGAGGAGTCGTCTTAGGGGATATCGCCATCGTCAGCTCTCCAAGCAGCGTCATTAGAAAACACTAGCTTCATTAAAGAAAAACTAATGATATATCGACGATGCAATAAAAAAGCACGAAAGACAATGTTTAATTAGCAAAAAAAAACCGCCACTACCGGTGAGATGATGGCGGGCTTATGGGCGCTGCTGCGCAGTGCCCCATCAATTCAATATTGGTTGCTTTGACGCCGATTGGCAGTCATCCCCTATTACGCACTGCGAAGCTTCCCCACAGCACGGCAAGCAAAAAGGCGTACATCATTACACCGCTGTTATGGATCAGAAAGGCCTGCGACAACCCGAAATCAATGTAGGCCACAGTTAATAATACACCTGCCACCGATAGCGATCGCAATTCCAGGTTAGGGCTGCCAAGTTGGCGGGCAAAGAATTTCATGGGGATCAAGTAAAGTGTTAATAGAACACCCAACCCGACCAAGCCGCGCTTAGCAAAAGCATTAAGAAATTCATTATGAGGATGGCCATATTCAGTTACTACAGGATGAACGGCACCCTTATCGGCCAATATCTGCATGCCTTCCTGGTAGCCATTATCCCCCCAGCCAATGAATGGCTTTTCTTGGATAAGATAAAAGGCGCCCTTCCACATTTCAAATCTCGCCCCTAACGAAGTAGCCTGATTTTCACCAGAGAGATAAAGCGATACATCATTCAGCGCCTCATGAAATCGCGACTCTACACCGGTTTGCGGCAGCGCATACACTAGCGAAAACCCTGCTACTAAGCTAACCAGCAACCCCCCTTTGATCAAACCTGGGAGATGACATGCATAGCCACGGTAGAGCACTAGCAGCACGAAGGGGATACCGACCCAGCCACCACGGCTGCCTGAGAAAAGCGACCCTAGAACACCCATCAGCGCTCCGACCAACAGCAAAGTCAACCAAAGTATCCGGCGGGGCTGAACCCATGCCCAGCCCAGTCCCGCCAAGCAGAGAATACCCATCAGCATGCTCAGGTTGCCGAACTGGATGACATGGGTATAGCCGGTTGCACGCCACTCCCCCTCTGCTAATTTCTGCCACCCAGCCCAACCTCCAGCGCCGATAGCCCCAACGACTAGACCACTCCATATCCAACCTAATCGTGGCGGGTAAGCCATTATCAGCAGCAGAGTTGGCACGGCTAAAAGGAAGCGTATCGGTTTGTCGATGCCCCGCGAGCCTTGACCATCCCACCACGCTTCCAGCATACCTATACTGGCATAGGCAACTAAAGCAGCAATCACCAGCCAGTCCTGACGTTTCAACCCAAGTGTTGGTTGCTTAATCAGCAGCACAATACTGCCAAGCAACAGCATGACTGCCCCCAGCGAGTAACCGCTAGGCACAATCAAGGCAATAGCACTCAGTAGGAACACCGCTAAACTGGTATACAAACGCATAGACATTCCCAGGGTAGTGCGAAGGTGATAAAACATAGTGGTCATCGTTGATTCTTCAACAGCAACTCAGGCACCAGAAAAAAGCTCAGCGAAACGGCCGAGCGTACTAGCATGCAGATGTGACTTCGGTGGTTTAGGTGGCGGTTAGAGCGGCTTAGTTCCTCGAAATTACTCTGCTCACTGTTCGCTAAGGCATGGAGCCGCGTCCTCACCACGGCTCGCTTAAGTAGGAACATGAGAATCACAGCAATATTAGCGTTTAAATACATCCGCAGAAGACAAAGTACTGCCTGCTTGGTCTTTCTCGGAAAGCGCAAACTCTACCGGCAATTCAGGCCATTCAATAGCTAGATCAGGGTCATCAAAACGAATGCAACGCTCTGAGGCAGGGTGGTAATAATCGGTGGTTTTGTACAAAAAGTCAGCCGTTTCAGAGAGCACCACAAAGGCATGACCAAACCCTTCCGGCACCCAAAGTTGACGGCTGTTTTCGGCTGAGAGCTCTACTCCCACCCACTGGCCGAAGTGTGGTGATTCGCGGCGTAAATCTACCGCCACATCCCACACGCTACCCTGTACAACCCGAACCAGTTTGCCCTGAGGCTGTTCTAGCTGGTAGTGAATGCCACGCAAAACACCCTGGCGCGAACGGGAGTGGTTATCCTGCACGAAATCACACTTGCAGCCGGTAGCCTCTTCAAACGCCTGTTGGTTAAAGCTTTCCATGAAGAAGCCCCGTTCATCACCAAACACCTTAGGCGTTAAAATCACCACCTCAGGCAGGGAGGTTTTTTCAACCAGCATTAGTGGCCTCCTTTGGCATCCAAACGGTGTAACAGGTATTGGCCGTAGCCGGTTTTAGCGAGGGCCGTGGCGCTCTCGCGCAGTTCTTCATCGCTTAGCCACCCTTGCT
The DNA here is from genome assembly GCF_002836035.1 of Halomonas sp. MES3-P3E. Classification (NCBI taxonomy): domain Bacteria; kingdom Pseudomonadati; phylum Pseudomonadota; class Gammaproteobacteria; order Oceanospirillales; family Halomonadaceae; genus Halomonas; species Halomonas sp. MES3-P3E. The sequence continues at coordinate 36,049 of NZ_PJBT01000003.1, forward strand.
GCCAAGCGATCTCTTCCAGACAAGCTACCTTCAACCCTTGGCGGTGCTCTATGGTTTGCACGTACTGGCTGGCTTCCAGCAAGCTGTCATGCGTACCCGTATCCAACCAGGCAAAGCCACGGCCCAGGCGCTCAACATGCAAGTCACCGCGTTCTAGATAAGCGTTATTGATGCTGGTAATTTCAAGCTCACCACGCTCAGAAGGCTTCACCTGGCGGGCAATTTCAACTACATCGTTATCGTAAAAATAGAGACCGGTGACCGCATAAGGTGATTTCGGCTTAGCAGGTTTTTCTTCAATGGAAACGGCCTTGCCGTTCGCATCAAACTCCACCACACCAAAACGCTCAGGGTCTTTGACCAAATAGCCAAACACCGAAGCACCATCTTCCTGAGCGGAAGCACGCTTTAACTGCTCGGAAAAGTGCTGGCCATGGAAAATATTATCACCAAGCACCAAGCACACCGGTGCATCACCAATGAACTCTTCACCAATGATAAACGCCTGGGCTAAGCCATCAGGGCTGGGCTGAACAGCATATTCAAAACGCACGCCGAACGAATCGCCATTGCCCAATAAATTTTCATATTGAGGTAAGTCTTCCGGGGTGGAGATAATCAAAATTTCCCGAATACCCGCCAGCATTAACACCGAAATCGGATAATAGATCATCGGCTTGTCGTAAATAGGCAGCAGCTGTTTTGAAACACCGCGCGTAATCGGGTGCAGGCGTGTGCCACTTCCTCCCGCTAAAATAATGCCTTTACGTTGCATCGTTGTTGCTCCTTGCTCATTGCCCGTATTACTTACGCGAGCTTGCTATTTCTTCCACGGTTAGCGCCAACTGGCTCTGCCAACTGGGCATATCGATTCCCAACGCACGCTCAATTTTAGCAACTGCCAACCGGGAATTCAGTGGGCGGGCAGCGGGCGTTGGGTAATCACGGGTAGGGATGGCGGCTACATTTTCTGGGGTAATCGATAACGGCAACCCACTATTACTGGCCAGCTGAAAAATCTCACAGGCAAACCCTTGCCAACTAACTTCCCCCCTGGGGGCCAAATGATACACGCCACTTTCAATACGGTGGACAGCTTGCGCATTGTTTAAGGTAGTTAACGCCTGCTGGGTAATTAGCGCAATCAGGCGCGCAGGGGTTGGCGCACCAATTTGGTCACTGACAATGCTTAATGCGTTGCGCTCAGCGCCTAACCGCAGCATGGTGGATAAAAAGCTCTTACCAAAAGCGCTATACACCCAACTGGTACGAAAAATCAGATACTGGCAGCCACTGTTAGCCACCGCTTCATCGCCAGCCAGCTTCGTGGCGCCATAGGCATTACATGGCCCCGTAGCGTCATCTTCCTGCCAAGGAGCGCTGCCTTCGCCGTTGTAAACATAATCCGAAGAGTAATGCACCAGCCAGCAGGAGCGCTGTTGGCAGTATTCCGCCAACAGCGCAGGGAGTTCCGCATTTAACCGCGTGGCTAATGCTAGATCGGTTTCAGCATTGTCCACCGCTGTATATGCCGCCGCGTTCACTACCATGTCCGGCTGGTGTTGGGCTAAGTAAGCACTTACCGCGCTCGCATCAGAGAGATCCAGCGCTTCTCTATTGGGCGCCAGAATGTTACCAACCGTGGCAAGCTGTCGGCGAAGCTCAAACCCTACCTGACCACTGCCACCGGTAATTAATACTTTCATAATCAAATCCTTTTGCTGTTTCTACAAACTGCCCAAACGTTCACCCTGGTAGCTGCCATCCTGCACACGCTGCCACCACTGCCGGTTATCAAGATACCACTGCACGGTTTTCCGCAACCCGGTTTCAAAGGTCTCTTCCGGCGCCCAACCCAGCTCCCGCTCGATCTTGCTGGCGTCAATGGCGTAGCGCAGGTCATGGCCTGGGCGGTCTTGCACGAAGGTAATCAAATCACGGTAAGAGCGCTCGGCGGGCACCAGCTCTTGAAGCAGGTCACACAGCGTTTCGACCACTTCAAGGTTAGCTTTTTCGTTATGGCCGCCAATGTTATAGGTCTCCCCTACCACACCTTCGGTAACCACTTTCACCAATGCACGGGCATGGTCTTCCACATACAACCAATCGCGCACCTGCTGGCCATTGCCATACACCGGCAACGGCTTACCCGCCAGGGCGTTTAATATCATCAGCGGGATCAGTTTTTCAGGGAAGTGGTAAGGCCCATAGTTATTGGAGCAGTTAGTGACCAACACCGGCAGGCCAAAGGTTCGCAGCCACGCCCGCACCAAGTGATCAGAACTCGCCTTACTGGCCGAGTAAGGCGAGCTAGGGGCATAGGGGGTTTCTTCGGTAAACAGGTCTTCTGGCCCATCCAAATCGCCATAGACCTCATCCGTTGAGATATGGTGAAAGCGGAAAGCAGCGGCTTTTTCTGGCGCATTCGTTTGTAAATCCTTCCAATGGTGGCGAGCAACTTCCAGCAGTGAATAAGTTCCCACAATATTGGTGTGAATAAACGCCGCTGGGCCATCAATCGAGCGATCCACGTGAGATTCCGCCGCCAGGTGCATCACCGCATCCGGCTGGTAGCGATGAAAAATAGCCGCCATGCGGGAAGTATCGCCAATGTCCGCCTGCTCAAACGCATAGCGCTCGCTGCCTTCTACCGTTGCAAGCGACTCTAAATTACCGGCATAGGTGAGCGCATCCACATTCACTACTGAGTGCTCGGTATGCTCAATTAAGTAACGTATTACCGCCGAACCGATAAACCCAGCACCACCAGTCACCAAAATGTTCATTTCAACACCACCGCTTACCATCAAAAGTTTATTAGCCAAAACACAAGCATTGCCCATGCGGCGCTGATCACGTCCAAGCACCAAGAGTTTAATGCAGTGATATATTAAAAGGCAGCCATGTTTGGTTAACCTGAAAACCTCTGCAACAGCCTATCGTTACCACTCGAAGCTGACAAAAGCAGAGACTCAACCAACCGTGCACACGTGGCGCACGGTTTGGTGAATAATGGGCTGCAACTCTACTCTAATGCTGAGAACAGCGCGAGATAGCGCTATACGCCCAGTACGGCTCAGCGTCTGTTGCCGAACAAACCACAAGAGGTCGATCCCCAGACGCTAACGTAAGCTATTACTTACATAGTGTAGACAATCTCCTACATTAAAAAAAATTTGCCTCTGTATAATTCGCGCTGGCGTAGAAAGCCAACGCCTCAATGGTGAGAAAACATAAATAAGCCCAGCATCGGGCGAACCAAGGGATTAGCTAGGAGTATGAAAACAATAGTGGGCCTATTAGCAGGGGCGCTGGTACTGGCATCAGCAACTGGCGTGAATGCTGACACCTTTGAAAAACGTGTTTCTGTCGGCGCGATTGCGGGTACAACAGGCTTTGGTGGTGACGTTTCCTGGCGCTTTCACAAAAACCTAGCGCTAACTGGTCGATATACAGATGGGTTGGATTTAGATACCGACTTTGAATAAGACGGCGTTGATTACGATGCTGAGTTTGGTATGAAAGCCGCTAGCCTCAAGGTGGATTACTTTCCTTTTGGCGGCCGTTTCTTCATCTCGGCGGGCGCGATGATGCCGGAAATCGAAGCAAACGTAACGGGAACCCCGCAAGACGGCACAAGCTATGAATTGAACGGCAACAACTATTCAGCAGCGCAAATCGGCTCAGTAGTGGGCACCGCAACGGTGGCAGATAGCATCCAGCCATACGTAGGCATGGGTTGGCGTAGTTCCCACGAAAGTGGCTTTGGCTTCTTCTCTGAGTTTGGCGTTGTGGCCACGAACGTTGATGTTTCGCTTAGCACCACGAACGACTTTGTAAACGGTAACTCAGAATTGCAGGAAGATATTCGCGCCGAAGAGGCGAGTTTGAAGGATGATATCGACAAATTACCGGTATTCCCAGTCGCGCTGATTGGTATTAGCTATACATTCTAAACGCGCTTACTAGCGTCTGAAAGATTAAAGGCAGCCGTTTGGCTGCCTTGTTTGCTTAAACGCCCTAAGTTACGCACCAACGCCCCAAAGCGGTGGACGATACCCTCTTCTAAATAAAAGGTACCAGCGGTACGCCGCCGCATCCTGTTAACGAGGCCATCAGTATAAGTAGCGTTAGACACTTGCCCATGTTCAGTGCTTCTCTTTCGGTAATTCTTCCGATAAAGCGCGGGCGTAAGCCACGCGAGCAGTCTGGTAAATAGCTAACTGCTGCTTAAGACGAGCAATTTCCTGGTCGGTGACACGCAGGTTGAGCACTTGATTCTGGGCATTTTCAGAAAGCTCAGTCGTGTTGTAGCTTTGTCCATCAATGGTAATGGTCTGTTCATTATCGGCCATCGAAAAGATTCCTTATATCGCATAAATTGAACCACGCATGGTAACGCAAAAGGCTGACACTCGCATTTATTCAACAGGACCAAGAACGGCGAGTTGCTGGTTAATGATAAGCGCCACGCGAATGGCCCTTTCTCGCATTGCGGGGTTAGTATGGTCTGCCGCCCCACGCCTTGCCTCACAGGCAGCGATGGCTTGCTGCCGCCCTTGTTCCGCGGTATTCATCGCCGCCCCAGCCGTAATAACCTGGCAGTGCGCATTAAAGGTATCAAACAACGCAGGTTCAATAGGTGATGCTTCCAGCACGGCTTGACTGGGCGCAAACCCCTGACGGCACGTCAGCGCCATCATGTAGTCTGACAGCGAATGCAATTGAAGGCCCCCTGTCGCCGTGTAACCTAACAGCGGAAAAAACGGTGCCAGCCCAGGGAAGAGGTGATTCGGGTATAGCGCGGCCTGCCAATAGCGGCTGGCTACCCGGGTAAAATGGGCGTAATCGGCAATCGGATAAAACTGGGCCTCCGTGAACGGCAGTATTTCAATCGGCGGTTTGGCCGGATTGACCGTGTCATTGGCGACATCCACATACAGAGTGCCCAGCAACAGCGCGTTTTGGAAATATTCACCGCGCAGATCCCCCCACACTTGGCGAAAACTACCGCCCTGGGCAAGAAACGCCTGCAATGCCTTGTAGGCCTTCGCCGCCCCTCCATTAAGCGTAGAGGGATCAAGCCGGGCCAGGTACGTCACCACGGCCTGGGAAATTTCCAGGCACTGCCCTAACGGATAAAGCTTACCCAGCTTCAACGGTTTGTGGGCGCTTAACGACGGGTCACACTGCCGCCGCGAGGTTAGAAACAGCTGCTCAATTTCCCTACGGTAGGGCAACAAAAAGTGCTCGGTAAGCGCCGCCTCCTGTTCTGGGTGCAGCAGACGGGGCTCGTTGGGCAATAGGCCCACCGTGGATAACCTATTCAAAGACAAAGAGTCCAACGGCAGAGAGTTCGAAGCCAGAGAGTTCCCACGCGTAAAACATCGCTAGCGGTCAAAATCAAAGCTGAGCTCTTCGTCATCACCATAGCTACCCAGCACGCTATCCAAGTCTTCCGGCACTTCTTGATGGGCGGTTAACCGGGCGAACATATCCACTCGCTGGCCCAGGCCTTTTAATCGCGCGGTAGAAAGCAGCTGTGCATAAGCCACCGGCAGCGCCTGCTGATGGTGCAAATGGCTTAACGCATCCGCGTCGAGGTTTTTAAGCGCACTCTCGCTAATTGCATAAAACCCCGCCAAACGCCGTGGCCCTTCAGTGGTATTCACTACAGCAGGCCACTGAGTAATTAACCCAACGTTAGCCAGTGCATTAGTCACTTGCTGGGTCGCTATCAGCCCCTGGTGGCGCTGATGCAAAAAGCTAAGGCTTTCAGCGGCTTTACCGGTAAGTTCAGGACGCTCGCCTTGCGTGTCAAAAAGCGGTTCAGCGGCAGGGGTTTCCAGGTCAGTAAGTGCTTGCTTTTCAATACACAGCACTGGGTCTTGGGTGGTGGCGCCATCACCGCTCGCCTGGGGCTTACCCAGGGTAAACGGGCGGCCACGCAGTGCGGCAGGTACATAATCGCCAATCCAGCGGCCGTTTTCCGGGTGCACGTAAAGGTTCTTGCCCTGCTCAATGCCTAGCAGCGCGACCAGTTGAAAGGTATCACCCTGTTTAATAAAGCCGAGTACAAAATTGCCCAGCAGGTGAGAAAGCTCGGCAAAGGCCACGGGCACCGCCATTTGCGCCGCAGCATGCTGATAGCCGGAAACCGGTAACCATGCAGAATGAGCGTGCTGCTCGCGGGAAATAACAACGTGTTCAGACATACAACATCCTTTAAGGAAATAACGTGCTGACCCACAGTGTACAAAAAACCCCCACGTCTGTGGGGGTTGATGATCAGAGGACGAAATGATGTTCGCTTAATTCTTCCGCAGTGACCCCCAATAATTGGATATCAGGAATTGCGCTGTCATTGAAGTAAACGTGCGTGACGTCCGTCACTTCATCTTCACTGTATGCTTCTGTATAGAAAGACGCCACGGGCTCACCATTGGCATCCAACAGTGCTTGAAAAGCATCTGCAGTTCCCGGATTGACGGTGCCAAAAGATTCAACTCCTTCAATCGCGCTAAAATCCAGCGTATCAGGGTAAACGGTAACGCCTTCACCACGGAAAACGCCTCCAGCCCCATTGTTTATCGTCAGTTCAATGGACATATCCAACGTGTCATGCTCCACCTGGAGGTGATCACCGGCGGTGCGTACAGAAAAAGCATCGGTACCAGCAAGCATATCTTTCAGCGATGCGGCAATGGCTGAATTAACATCATCGCCATCAGAGTTTGCATCGAAAACACTGCTTGCAAGATTGTCGGAAATAGTCTGTATAAGCTGAGAACCTGAGCTAGGTAAATACGTTATCTCCAGCGTCACCATGGCCCCATTGAGGGATGTAATATCATCCACTTGCTCATCAAAGAAAGAGGCAACATCAGTAATTTCGGTTAGCACACTGCTATCCGTTCTGAAGTCCATAACGCTTATTAGGTTAAATTGCTCCGGTATAACAAACGTATCCGCCCCTGCACCCCCTGCCATGATGTCTATTCCTTCACCAGCCACCAACTGCTGCTCGCCTTCGCCGCCCAGTAAAAAGCGTGGCTCATCTTCGCTACTCTTGCTTTCCAAGGTCGCTGGCGAGTTAGCCACCAGCATTTCAAACGTTTCCCACTCAAATGGAACGTCACCGTCTTCGATACCCAGCACTGATTCATTCAAACGCAGGCGTACTGGGCTGTCATTACCGTTCAATACCGTCACGTAGCGGTCACTATCGCCACTGAGTTGGAACACCAAATCTTCTTCGCCGTTAGGTGAAACGCTACCAGTGAACGCCTCCCCACCCTCGCGGAAATTGAAACCGTCATCGTAACCCAAGAGAGTCAACGGGTTGATTTGAATATTGCTCACTGCCGACAGATCAATGATATCGCCATTGGCAAAGCGGTAGTCATCAATCAACCTCGCGGTAGCGCCTGCCCCCTCCAGATCATTATCGGTCACCACGAACACCGTAGGGGCTGGCTCACTGCTTGACACCGTGGTGACTGTAACCGAAGCCGCTTTACTTTCTGCTGCATTTTGCAGGCCAGTGATTGCGTCATCATTAACCGACCCAGCGATATTCAAGTGAACCTGTGGGGCACTTCCAGAGGTTGCCAAACTATCAAAGGTGCTTTGTACTGCTGCCGCTTCTTCATCATTATTGATGGTTATTTCAATAGACGCATCTGACGACGTCGTGTCCAGATTCGTGACATTCGCAAACTGCGCAGCAGTCATTTTAATGCCTGACCCCACTTCAATGTTTGGGCCAGCAAAATCGGATGCACCGCTCAACGCTGAAATATCCAGCGTGCCATTAGTCACCGTGAGCTTCTGCACATCCGCTAACGAGCTGGCGGCAGTTAGGGTGAGGGTATCGTTATCGGTAGCCCCCATTTCAACATTCAGCGTTTCGACATCGGCCACATTGTAGGTCGCGGATACTTCACCCTCACCGGCTTGCTCAATAAGCTCGATAGTTAACTCATCATCCTCCAAGCCCATATCGCCGTTTAGAGTAATGCTCTCAGTCGTATTACTTTCCAGCTTTACACTGTAAACATCTGCTTTCAGACCACCGTTTAAGTTACCCGCAAAGTGGTCGCCGGTGGCATTAACCGTCATACGGTTCGTCGCAAGTTCAGTACCTGAAAACGACACACTATCGGCGGCGGTGATCTCCCCTGTCGGGGCTACAGCTCTTATCATAGGCACGAGTAACTCACCCAACGCATCCGACGCGTCTAGCGTTACATTCTGACCGCTAATATTGCCCAGGCTTATATCTCCGCCAACACTGCTTAGGTCAATGTTGACATCGCCGCTACCGGCATCTATATCGTCTAGCGTTACTCTGCCCAGCACATCCGCTGCGTTTACGGTGATGTTGGTGCCGTTGGTGTTGATGGTGCCGAGCGTTAAGCCATCGTTCAGGCCGGTGGCGTTAACGGTAATGCCGTACTCGTCCTGGTCTGCCGCACCTAAGCTGCCATTCAGTGTTGCCGCGCCCAAACCAGAAAATTCGATTTGATTAATCGCGCCGAGTGCGGCATCCGTCTGGAAGTTGCCGTCTGCATTAACCGTAAGCGCTTCCAAACCATTAAGGCTAGAGCCACCAAGGTCGGCATCGCCTGCAGCGATGACCTCTAGGTTAACCAGCTTGTTAGCCTGCAGGTTAATGGCAGGCGCATCATCGGAATTGTGCAGATTAAATACCGCGCTGTACGCCGCGTGAGCAGAGATGTTGCCAGTGTAATTACTGCCTTCCGCAACGCTGAGGTCAAGTGCGGCAGCATTGGTCAGCGTCAGTGTTGTAGTTGCGTTTTGGGTGTTTTCGGCGTCGGCTTCCGGCATTACATCGACGACGGCTACACCGCGGTGGTCTGCCGTGAGTGCGCCACCTGCCGCCCCTAATACGTTTAGGTTAAGATTCTGAGCCCCCAGCAGTGCCGCAGTGGTGTCTACGTTATAACCATTAGCCAATACGATGGTTTCCAGCCCCTGCACATCGCGAGCAGAGAAGGTAGCAGCATGCCCACCCTCACCGTTAAGCAGCAGCGTTTGAACATTACTCATTTGGTACTGAGTGGTACTGTTACTATCGAGCACCAAGCGGTTCTGGCCTTCACCACCATTGATCACCGCATTGACCGTCAGATCATCTGCAGTAGCGGTCAGCGTATCGTTGCCGCTGCCCATTGCAATGGAAGCGGCCTCAGCGCCAGCGATAGTGGCATTGATATCGCCTTCGGCGGTAGAGGCATCCAGCGCTTCCAGGCCATCGCCCACGTCGGTAATGACCAGGGCACCGTCGCCGGTCACGGTCAGGTTGCTGGCGGCAATGCCGTCCAGGTCGACTACGCTGGCGCCTGCCGCTTGAAGGTTGAGGTTTTCAACTACTTCGGCGCCTGCCTCAGCAGAGATAGCAGCGGCGTCGATGGTGCCGTCTTCATCAATGCTGCCAACGTTGCTTAAGGCCAGGGTTAGCGTGTCATCACTGCCTTCGGCGGCGCTTTCGGCAATACCGATGCTGACGTTGTCAGCGGTGTCTGCAAGGCTAATGGCCGCGCCCAGCGCTTCCAGGTTTTGCAGGTTAACGCCGCCTTCCAGGTTGATCGCTTCTACGCCGGTCATATTGGCCGCGTTGAAGTGGCGGGCAATGGTGCCGCTGTTAGAAAGGTTCAGGGTTTCAACGTTTTGTATACCCGCATCGTCGTTAAAGCCTGCAAAGCTGCTGTTCAGGGTAACGTTTAAGGTGTCGTTACCTTCGCCACCGTCGATGCTGTCGTCTGGGTTAAGCGTACGCTCGGAAGAGAGCGCAGAGGCAACAGCATTGATGGTGTCGTCTAATTCGGTACCGGTGAGTGCATCCATGCCGGTGGTCAAAGCCATCCTGTCGCCTTCGGTGGCCTCGGCGGGTGCTTGTGGCTCGATCCCTTCGTTAACACCGTACTGATTGTAGTGTTCTAGTGCGTTTAAACCATTACTATGAAAGGCGTTAATAACATCATCACGGGTGAAGTCAGCGTAGCTGTCGCCATACTTATCGACGTTTTTCAGCTCGGCCAGCTTGGCAACCAAGTAGGCGTAGGTGTCGAATTCCGGCGAGGGGTTAATGCCTTCCGCCATGCCGTATTTGATGTAGTGTTGTTGTGCCTCTCCACCGTTTTTATCGAAGTAGGCCGCCAGGCTAGTTACATTAGTTAAACCAAATTCATCCAACTGCCCCGTTGCTTCTAACTGGTTGAACTTGCTTTTGATATAGAATTCGCTATTAAACTCGACTGCCATTACTGGCCCCCTTTTTTAATATGAGTTGTAGTACCAAAGTAGCCGTAATGAGGCAATACCATCTAGTTAAGCCTCAGCCAAATAGCCTAAGATAAGATTAAAGTCATGTGTATAGGAGCACGATATTTTTATTATCACGCCCCCTTGCATCCAACGGCACCAGGCTATAAAAAATCGCCTACATGGACGGTAATACCAGTCACATTCATGTTCCATTGGTCGGTGGCATTTTCCAACGTAGTTTGCAGCGTCACGCTTATTACCCCCTGAACGTTTAGGTTCTCGACCGCTTCTACTACTCGGGCTTGCTGCTCCTCGGTAGTTGCGCTAACGGTTAACCGCCCTTTACCGCTGGAAGTGCGCACCATTGCCCCAGAGGCCACCAGTGCTTCGTATTGAGCAACGCTAAGCCACAGCCCAGAGTTAACGCTCACATGAGCAATACCCGCCCACTCATCGGCATTGGCCATAGCTGAAACATCCAGCGTGCCGTTGGTTACGGTCAGCGTTTCAGCGTCTCCCAGCGTGCTGTTAGCCGAGAGCACCACCGTATCGTTAGTATCCGCAAAGGTGAATACCAGGTGTTCAGCATGCGCAATGCGATACACGGCTGAGATCTCATCCTGCGCACTATCTGCCAGAGAAAGGGTCAAGGTATCCTCCCCCAGGTCCAAGTCACCACTGACGGTGACTTCCGTGGTGTTTTCCGCAAGGTTCACCGTATAAGTATCTGCCGCCAACCCACCGTTCAGCGTGGTGGTGAACTGCTGGCCCAAGCCATTAACCGTGGCCGTGTTTTCGGCAAACTCCGTACCGTTCAGCACTACCCGTTCACTGGCTGACAGCGTACCGTAGGTAACGCTACCCAATGCGCTCTTGGCATCTACCTCAATCACCGTGCCGGTTAACGCTCCTAGCGTTAGCCCCTGGCTAAGCTCAGCGGCCTGCACCCACAGCGCGCGCGTCGCGCTACCCAGCGCCCCCAAGGTCACGGCCCCACTGCCGTTCAGCGCCACCTGTTCCACGGCGTTTAGGTTAGCGGTGCTTAGGTCCACCTCACCGTTGGCGAGCACTTCCAGCATGGTGGCACGGGGGGCGGTCAGCACACCGGCATAAATACTGTTATTCACTACCGCCATTTGCACGGTAGGGCTGGCGGTTAACGTCAGCGGTGTTGTGTTGCTCTCTCCTGCGCGCTGGCCATTTACCTCCAGCAAACTGGCCCCGTGGTGCAGGGCCGTTAAGGCAGCCCCCGCAGCGCTTTCCCCGCGCAGCATTATCTCTAGCGGTTGCTCCCCCAAGTTAGCCAATAGCGTATTCGCGCTGTGCTGTTCGGTGGAAACCACCCGCTGCAGCCCTTCAACCTTCTGGGCGGAGAACGTCAGCCCTGTGCTGTTTTCCAGGTGCAGGGTTTCGACACTGCGCAGGGTATAGCGTTGGGTGCCACCTGTATTCAGCACCAGCTGGTCGTTGCCTTTACCACCCTCGATCAGCGCATTCATGGCTAACGCATGGTGGGTGGTTATCACATCATCCCCCTTGCCGGTGCGTACCGCCGTTACTTCACCTGCGGTTGCCCCCTGTAGGTTTAAGGTAAGCCCACCACGGTGGGCACTGGCATCCAGCTGGGTTAGGGTATCCGCCACTGCGGATATCGCCGTTGCCCCTTCCCCACTGAGGGTGAGTTGCTGAACCGCGGCCTGGGAGAGTTCCAGGGTGTTTTTCTCTTGCTGTACCAAATGCAGCGCCTCGGCTGCCACCTGCAAGTGCACTGCGCCGTTAAGGGTATAGCGCGGCGCATCTTCTACCCCTTGGGTGTTAACCGTACGGGGCAAGCTAGCGGGGTTATTCAGCACAATATGCTCGATATTACTTAGCCCCCCTGCCTCGCTAAACCCTGCAAAGTGGCTATTTAGAGTGACACTCAAGGTATCGTGCCCTTCGCCACCCTCGATACTGTCGTTTGGGTTAAGCGTACGCTCGGAAGCATGCGCAGCCGCCACAGCCTTGAAGGTGTCGTTTAATGGGCTGCCGGTTAACGTATCGGTAGCCGGGGTGAGCTGAAACACCTCCCCCTGAGTAGCTTCCAGCGGCGCCTGGGGCTTAATGCCTTCATAAACTCCGTACTGTTGGTAGTGCGCCAGCGCGGTTAAGCCCCTTTGCTGAAAAGCGTTAATAACGTCCTCACGGGTGAAATGGGCATAAGGGCTGGCAGTGCCGTCGCCATACTTTTCGGGGTTTTGCAGCTCGGCCAGTTTGGCATCCAGGTAGGCGTGGGTATTGAACGCTGGCGAGGGGTTAATGCCTTCTGCCATCCCGCTACTCAGGTAGTGGGCCTGCGGGTCTATGGCGTGGGTAGCAAAATACCGGACAAGGCTAGCGGTGTCGATTAGGGCGTACTGCTCTAGCTGTTTGGTGTGCTGTAGCTGGCGATATTTACTAAGCAAATAAAAGGTATGGTCAAACGGCATCATGGTTTCCCCGGGGCACACTACTAGGCGTCATTAAAATGGCGTAAGCCTAGCGCAGGGCAGCCGCTCCTGGCTACATGATGTGTTTTATACAAAAAACCCCCGACCTTTTGGTCGGGGGTTCGTTAAGCACCTATCAGCTGAGTAAGGATTAGTAGGTTATTAAGCCATTCCTACATCACTAAAAGCCAAGGCTGCATCAATGGTGCCGATAAGTTCAAGCGTATCACCCGTAACGCCGTCGCCCTGAGCATCACCGGTCCAACGATATATAGCAGAGGAGTCAGCATCAGCAATAACAACAAATGCTTCATTAGCTGTATCAGTAATCGTGCCTCCGCCAACAGCAGTTTGAATAGAACCACTCGCATCAGCCGCATCAGTCGCATTATCAATGAAATACACTGAGTCAGCAGTGATCTCAAAGGTATCGCCTGTCATAACTCTACCCAGAGAGCTCACTGTAAAGCTAATTTGGTCATCACTGCTTTCTTGCCCGAAACCGGTAATATTGGCACCTGTTTCAGCACCCGTGAACGCGAAGGTGTCGTTAGCAACAGTACCAGCAACAGCTACGTTTTCCATAGTCACTGTAATTTCGTTACTTGCTGTTGCACTGATGCCCTTCGTGTTGAATGCATCGTTATAGTCGGCAGCAGCCAGAGTAACTGCTTCGCCAAGATCCACAGTGTCATTGTCGGACAGGACATCGGTGACAGTTTCGAAGCTAGCACTAGTCACACCGGTAACGGTGATAGCATCGGCCTCGTTCAGACCCAGGCTATATTGATCCGCACCAGAACCAGTAATAGTCATCACTTGAGCTTCCGTTAGCTCCACTTCGGCATCTGTGAAATCTACAGCGGTGCCAGCCTCAGTGTCACTTAAACCAGTTAGCATGAACTGAAGGCCATCAACTCCCAGGTCTGATGCTGTTAAGGTTTGATCAACTCCATTCAGTACTTCACTACCACCGACGTTTTCACTCAAAATACTTGAGAGTACATCATCAATATTGTAAGCCGTTGTGACATTAAAATCACTGTGCTGCTGAACGGTTAAGTCAAGAGCTAAAGGCGTCGGATCATCGTTTGTAGTTACTTCGACAGCGCCCGCTAGAACACCATCAGTATCACCGGCATCAATAACCGCCTGGATGGCCGTTGCCGCGTCAACAATGTTGTAGCCAGTCGTGACGTTAAAATCACTCTGCTGCTGAACGGTTAAGTCAAGGGCTAAAGGCGTCGGGTCATCGTTTGTAGTTACTTCGACAGCGCCCGCTAGAACACCATCAGTATCACCGGCATCAATAACCGCCTGGATGGCCGTTGCCGCATCAACAATGTTGTAGCCAGTCGTGACGTTAAAATCACTCTGCTGCTGAACGGTTAAGTCAAGAGCTAAAGGCGTCGGATCATCGTTTGTAGTTACTTCGACAGCGCCCGCTAGAACACCATCAGTATCACCGGCATCAATAACCGCCTGGATGGCCGTTGCCGCGTCAACAATGTTGTAGCCAGTCGTGACGTTAAAATCACTCTGCTGCTGAACGGTTAAGTCAAGGGCTAAAGGCGTCGGGTCATCGTTTGTAGTTACTTCGACAGCGCCCGCTAGAACACCATCAGTATCACCGTCATCAATAACCGCCTGGATGGCCGTTGCCGCATCAACAATGTTGTAATCAGTGGCGACATTAAAGTCAGACTGTTGCTGAACAGTTAAATTTAGCGCTAGCGGATTCGGATCATCGTTCGTAGTGATTGCAGTTGCGCCAGCTAGAATACCATCCGTGTCGCCGTCATCGATCAGGCCTTGGATAGTTGCCGCTTCATCAACAATACTGTAGACATCACCTAGCTTGGTCGCATCGGTGGCTTCTTTCACAGTAAGTACGCCGCTGGCAACGGTCTCGCCTGCGTTACCACTGTCATCGATAGTCGTGGTGGTGACAGAAGAGGACTTGCCATCCGCAGCTGTTTCCAGCGTGTCGAGCGCATCGGTGCCGACTGATTCAGAAACGTTGAGGCGAACGCGAGGTTCTGTACCGTCAACCAAAGTCAAATCGTTAAACGCTTGAGCAACTGCCTGGGCTTCTTCGTCGCTGTTGACCGAGATTTCGATGTTGGAATCGGTAGCCGCATCCAGCGAAGTAAGGCCAGCAAACTGAGCAGCGGTCATCTTGATACCGGAAGCTATAGAAACCTCTTCACCAGTGAAGTCCTCCACAGCGGTGATATCAACGGTACCGTCACTGACGTTAATCGTTTCGACACCCGCTAACGAGCTGCCAGCCGTTAATACAACAGTATCGTTGTCGCCATCACCCATATCAAAGTTGAGTGTTTCAACACCAGCGATGTTGTAAGCCACATTTACGGTTTGAGTGGCGCTGTTGTCTTGGTCAACGTTAATAGTTAACGAATCGTTTTCGGCGCTGCCCTGAATATCCAGATCACCAGTAAGCTTTAGCTTGGTGGTGTTATCCGTTAGGTTAACTGTAAACGCGTCTTGCTGAATGCCGCCGTTTAGCTCAGCAGCGAAGCTATCGCCCGTGGCGTTAATGACCGCGGTGTTGCCGGTCAGCTCTGCGCCGTTCAGAGTAACGCTTTCGCTGGCGGTAATAGCGCCGTAAGTCACCGTGCCCAGCGCGCCAGTAGCATCAACGGTTACGTTAGCACCTGCTAGTGTGCCTACATTAATAGTGCCGCCGACATTGCTGAGGTCGACGTTAACGTCGCCGCTGCGGGCGTTAATGGCATCCAACGTTACCGTGCCCAGCACATCCGCCGCGTTCACGGTGATGTTGGTGCCGTTGGTGTCGATGGTGCCAAGCGTTAGGCCATCGTTCAGGCCGGTAGAGTTAACGGTAATGCCGTACTCGTCCTGGCCTGCCGCGCCTAGCGAGCCATTGATAGTGGCTGCACCACTGCCGGAAAGTTCGATTTGGTTAATCGCGCCCAAAGCAGCATTAGTTTGGAAGTTGCCTGCGGTGTTGACCACCAGCGCTTCCAAGCCGTTTAGGGTAGAACCGTTGAAGTCGGCATCGCCTGCGGCGGTGACTTCCAGGTTAACCAGTTTGTTGGCCAGCAGGTCAACAGCAGACGCGTCGTCAGCGTTTTGCAGGTTGAACACCGCGCTGGTGGCGTTGGTGGCGGTAACGGTGTTGTTTAATTCGCCAGCCACCGCTATTTCCAGCGACTGAGCTTTATTGGCGGTGATATCACCTTGGTAGTCGCTACCTTCTGCGACGCTGAGATCTAGCGCGGTAGAGTTGGTCAGCGTTAGCGCCGTGGTAGCGATTTGGGTATTTTCAGCGTCGGCTTCCGGCGTTACATCAACAACGGATACACCGCTGTGATCCAGCGTGAGTGCATTACCTGCCGTGCCAAATACGTTCAGGTTGATATCCTGAGCGCCCAGGCGGGCAACGGTGGTGTCAGCGCCGTAGGCATCGCCCAGCTCCAGCGTTTCCAGCCCTTGCACATCACGGGCGGAGAACGTGGCAGTACCGGTTGTCGCAGTCAGGCCCAGCGTTTGGATGTTGCTCATCTGGTACTGGGTGGTGGTATCGCTGCTCAGGTTGAGGCGGTTTTGGCCTTCGCCACCGTCGATTACGGCGTTGGTGGTCAGGTCGCCCGCTGCCGCAGTCAGCGTGTCGTTGCCGCTGCCCAGAGTAACGGAGGCCGCATCGGCGCCGGTGATGGTGGCATTGATATCGCCTTCGGCGGTCGAGGCGTCCAGCGCTTCCAGGCCGTCAGCTACGTCGGTAATGACCAGGGTGCCGTCGCCGGTCACGGTCAGGTTGCTGGCGGCAATGCCGTCCAGGTTGACTGCGCTGGGGCCTGATACTTGAAGGTTGAGGTTTTCAACCGCTTCGGTGCCTGCGTCGGCAGTGATAGTAGCGGCTTCAATGTCGCCGTCTTCATCAATGCTGCCAACGTTGCTTAAGGCCAGGTTGAGTGTGTCGTCGCTGCCTTCGGCGGCGCTTTCGGCAATGCCGATGCTAACGTTGTCAGCGGTGTCAGCAATACCAATGGTCGCGCCCAGCGCTTCCAGGTTTTGCAGGTTAATGCCGCCTTCCAGGTTGATTGTTTCGACACCTGAAATGTTCGCCGCGTTGAAATTGCGGGCAATGGTGCCATTGTTGATCAGGTTCAGGGTTTCAACATTCTGCACACCAGCATCGTCATTAAAGCCTGCGAAGCTGCTGTTCAGGGTGACGTTTAAGGTGTCGTTACCTTCGCCACCGTCGATGCTGTCGTCTGGGTTAAGCGTACGCTCGGAAGAGAGCGCAGAGGCAACGGCATTGAAGGTGTCGTCTAATTCGTTGCCGGTGAGTTCGTCCGTGCCGGTCGTGAGATCTACCGTTTCACCTTCGGTGGCTTCGGCGGGCGCTTGCGGCTCAATACCTTCGTTGATGCCGTACTGGTTGTAGTGGTCTAGCGCGGTAATGCCTAGGCTTTCAAAGTACTCAGCCAGCTGTGCGACGGTCCAGTCGGCGTATTGGCCTTCGTACTGCTCATCTTGGAGTTGCTCTAGCTTCGCTTCTAGGTAAGCATTGGTATCGAACTCAGGCGATGGGTTAATACCTTCCGCCATGCCGTTTGATAGATAATGGGCTTGGGCGTCTACACCGTTTTCGTCAAAGTAAGTCGCAAGGCTTGCCACGTCGGTCAAGCCAAACGCTTCCAACTGCCCTGTTGCTTCCAGTTGGTTGAATTTGCTTTGGATGTAGAATTCGCTATTAAACTCAATTGCCATGGTAGGCATCTCCTTCATATTCCCAATTATAACTGTACCCAATGGATACGCTTTTAAAGCTTATTTGATGCTTATGTAGTGCAATGCGTGCCAACCTGGGGATGGCGCCCAAGGCGACACTACGAGCAATGGGCCAATTGCCCGCCTAGCTTTTATTACCGTTTTTTGCTGCTATTTAGCTACTCGCAGATTGCTACTCACTACTTAGTGCAAGCGATGTTTTTCTAATGCCTGCCTAACGAAATAAGATTAGGCCAGATCATACGCCACTGTATACCCATGTTGTGAACTTTTTACGACTAGCCATAAAAAACCCTCGGCCAAGGCCAAGGGTTTGTGGCGTTACTTAAATAATTGTAACGTTTTGTCTATAAACCGTCATACCGGGAATGTGGTAACGAAGTCTTCATAGGCTAAGTCGTTAATACCGGCTAGGGTGGTGACGAGTTCCGCTGTGACTGTACCCGCTACCCCTTTGACCAAGAAAACTTGCGCGCCAAAATCAACGCCATCGTCATCTTGATTTACAAACAGCACCTGCTCACCCTCTGCCAGTACCATTTTGCCCAAATCCATTCCACCGGTGGCCTCAAACTTCGACGATTGAACGTTTGATGCCGTCAGTTGGGTAGCGCTTTTCTGGCTTATAATCGAGCCATTCATAGCCGTGGCGGTGCCGTCAAAATTAATGCCAATGCCAATGAGGTTTACGATGCTACTCATATTAAGCTGATCTGCACCTGCAGTGCCAAACTCGGCAATCGTTACGCCGGTATCGCCATTTGCAAACGTGAAGATGTCTTTAGCCTCAGAGCCTTCAACCGTTGCGCTATTCAGCGACTTGATTGTAATAGTGTCGCTGCTTGTGGCTTTAACGTTAGTGGTAGTGAATACGCTAGTGAAGTTAATAGCGTCTAGTGTCGCGGCATTTTCACTAAAGGAAATGGTGTCATTATCACTTAGTTCATTCATGACCCTGCCTGTCACAAAGTCACCTTGAGCAACAGTGACGCCCGTCACGGTAATCACATCATCAGCGGTAAAGTTTAAGCTGTATTGTGCTGTATCAATACCTGCGATGGTCAATACTTCCGACTGTGTCAGCGAAACAGTGTTAGCCGTAAAATCGATGGCCGCGCCCGGCGCATTTGCAGATACGTCGGTCAGGCTAAATGCGTAGCCATTATTCCCATTAAGGTCTTCAGCAGTAATCGTTCTGGCATTGGCCAGAATGGGGCTGCCGCTTACGTTTTCTTTAAGAATTTCAACCAGGGTATCTACGATGTCGTATTGACCATCAGCAAGGTTACCTAGACGTGCATCTGCAAGATTAACCGGGCCCGTTTTACCAGTAGGTGTGGAAGATCCATCAGTGGCTACTTCTTCCTGGAACACGGCGTTAGCATCACCCGAGGTGGCAATAGACGAAATAGCGGTTGTCACCTCGGCTTCATTAATAATTGCTTCTGCAATAAACAGACGGAAGCTCGGTTTGATGGTACCTGTTGCTAGCGACTCAAACACTTCAGCCACGCGCTGCGCTTCTTCCACGCTATTAATTTCGATGCTGATTTCGGCGTCGGCGTCTTGGGCGTCAATGCTGGTAATGGAGGCAAACTGAGCGGTGGTCATGCGGATGCCGGAACCGACGATCAGGTTTTGGCCTTCAAAGCCCCCAGCCGCGGTCACATCTACGGTGCCTTCATCAACGGTTAGGGTATTCACGCCAGCCAAGGAGCTTCCGGCCGTTAACGTCACCACATCATTAGCGTCAGCAAAGTTGAAAGTGAGTTCTTCCACGCCTTGCACGTTGTACGTGGCCGTAACGGCATCACCAGTAATATTGGCCAGCTCCACAACCAGGCTATCGGCTTCGCTATTACCTTGAATATCCAGGTCGCCGCTTAGGTTCAGCGTGGTGGTGGTTTCTGCCACGTTTACGGTGTAGGCGTCTTCCCCAATACCGCCGTTCAGTACACCGGTAAAGCTGGTGCCAGCGGTGTTTACGGTGGCGGTGTTGTTGCTTAGGGTGGCACCGTTAATGGTGGCGGTGTTGGTCACGGTGATTTCACCGTAGGTAACGCCGTTCAGCGCATCGCTGGCGTCCACTGTTACGTTGCGGCCTGCCATCGTGGTTAAAGTAACCGCACCGTTGACTTCGCTGACATCTACCGTCACGTTGCCCGCACCCGCATCAATAGCGCCCAGGTTGACCGTGCCCAGCACATCCGCTGCGTTGATGTTGATATTGGTGCCATCAGTGGTGATGGAGCCAACTTGCAGGCCATTGTTCAGGCCTTCGGCGTTCAGGGTGATGCCGTAGGTATCGCGGGTGTCGCCCAGGTTACCCAGGTTAACGCTGCCGCTGCCGGAAAGGGCTAGCTGGGCGATGGCCGCCATGCTGACACCGTGGCTATCGAAGGTGCCTTCTGTCGCAATAGTCAACGCTTCCAGGCCGCTTAGGTCGCCACCGTTGACGGTGAAGCTGCCTGCCGCTGTCACGTTCAGGTCAACCAGCTTGGCGGCGTTTAGCTGCGCCAGCGTGGTGGTTTCTTCACCCGTGCTAAATACCGCCGAGGTCGCGCCTGTTGCGGTTAGGGTGGCACTGTTCAGCTGGCCAGCAATGTCGGCTTCAATGGACTGCGCTTTGTTGGCGATGATGGTGCCGTTATAGATGCTGTCTTCGGCCACGTTCAGCAGCAGCGTGTTGGCGTTGGTGAAGGTCAGGTCGGTGTTGTGACTGTCGCCGTCTTCTTCACTGGTGACGTTCACCGTAGCCACACCGCTGTGGTCGGTGGTGATTTTAGAGTCGGCATCTGTATTGTCCCCCACCAGCGCGAAGGCGAGATCCGCACTGCCCAGGCGGGCAAACGTCGCGGAGCCTAAGAAGTCAGCGGTGGCTTCAATGGTTTCCAGGCCGGTGGTATTCAAGGCCGAGAAAGTTAGGTTGCCAGTGTTAGCTGTTTCTAGCGCTAGGGTTTCGATGCCGCTCATCAGGTACTGGGTGGTAGCGGTGCCGCCGCTGAGGACTACGCGGTCGTTACCTTCACCGCCGTTGATGGTGGCGTTGGCCGCTACGTCGTTACCGGCTTGGATGCGGATCACATCGTCGCTTGCACCGGTGAGTACGCTTTTCACCGTTAAACCGCCAATGCTGGTCAGGTTGAGGTCGGCACTGCCTTCCAGCGCGGAGGCGTCTACGCTGGTGAGGCCGCTGTTCGCTACATCGGTAAGTGCGATGCTGCCGGTACCGGTGAAGGTCAGGGTCTTGGCGTTGGTGCCGCTTAGGTTAAGGGCGTTTTCGCCGGTGGCCGCTACGGTGGCGTTTTCAATGCCGTTAGCCGTCACGCCCATGGCGGTATCTACGCTGCCGTCCTCTTCAAAGCTGCCGGTGTTTTCAACCGCCAGGGAAAGGGTGTCATCCGTGCCCTCTACCGCTTCATCGGTAAAGGTTACGCTGAGGTTAGTGGTACGGTCGGCCACGCTAATCAGTGCATCGGCAGCGACAACGCTTGTCAGGTTGACAGCACCGTTTAGCTGATACGTTTCTACGCCTTCTACGCCGGTGGCGCTAAAGGTGCGGGCAATGGTGCCGGTGTTGGTGAGTGCGATGGTTTCAACGTTCTGTACGCCGCCTGCTTCGCTGAAGCCGGTAAAGCCAGTGTTCATCGCCAGCGCCAGGGTGTCTTCACCTGCACCGCCGTCAATGCTGTCGGTGGCGCTTAGGGTACGCTCGCTTGAAAGCGCAGAAACGGTGCCGGTGATGGTGTCGTTCAGCTCAGTGGTGCGAACGGCTTCTTCGCCTTCTTCCAGCTCGGCATCGGCCGCTACCAGGGTATCGGTGCCGGTGGTCAGTGCGAAGGCCGCGCCTTCTACTGCTTCTGCTGGCACTTCGGCTGTGATGTTTTCGTTAATGCCGTACTGGTTGTAGTGGTCCAGAGGCGTTAGGCCGCGATCTTGGAAGATTTCGATCAGACCTTCGATGGTCAGGTCAGCGTATTGGCCTTCGAACTGCTCGCCTTGCAGCTGGGCCAATTTGGCTTCTAAGTAGGCGTTGGTATCGAATTCAGGCGAGGGGTTGATGCCTTCGGCCATGCCAAAGCTAAGGTAGTGTGCCTGGGCATCCACGCCGTTATCGGCGAAATACTGTGCCAAGCTCTCTACATCCGTTAAGCCAAACGATTCCAGCAGGCCTTCGGCTTCTAGCTGGTTGAATTTGCTTTGAATATAAAACTGGGTGTTGAATTCAATTGCCATCTTGGCATCCCCTTGATCGGAAAAGTTAACACTACGTAATGCGTTTTTTTGAGTCGTTGGTATGCATAGTCTGTGCTTCCTGAGATGCCTCAGGTGCTTTTCAAACACGTAGCTTGATACTGCTTATGCCTTACTATTGCAAGCCGCAAGAGTAGTCCAAAATGATGAGAATGGGATAGCGATTTTCGCGGTTTTTATAGGTCTATTCGAGGTTTTGATTGGGACTGCACTTAACTCCCTGATGGCTAACTGGGTTTTATGGGCTCGTTTGGTTTGTTTAGCCTCGCTGGCTTGCTATTATTTGCCCCCTTCCGCGCTGACGGCCTACCCCGTCTTCTTCTCATCGTTTACTCCTCGTCACGTGCTGCCGAGCGGGTAAGCACAGTGAATGCTACATGCTGTTTATTTCTGTTGAATTTATTATTATTTTTATACCGATCAGCCTACTGGGTTATTTTGGCCTCAACCGTCTGCGCTTAACGCTCGCCGTCAAAACGTGGCTAGTGCTGTGCAGCCTGTTTTTTTACAGCTGCTGCTGGCAACGCTTCCACTATTAAATATTGCCCTTAGTGGCCTTAGCCGTGAAACGCTGACGCAACCAAGGGCCCTGTACCAACTAGACCCTTTAATCCCTATGCTTAGCCGGTGGTTACTGCCGCTGGGGATCAGCCCATTCGCCACCCAGGTGATAGGGGGTCAACAGGAGTGACTATTTTTAGGCGACCGCTACGCCAATACGCTAAGCACAAAGCGTGAACCCTTTAGCGAAGCCCAAGTAGCGCCCAGCGTGAACGCGTTAAGCGAATGGCAACACTATTTAGAACAGCATGGCGTGGTGGGGATGTACCTGATGATTGGCCCAGACAAAGCCAGCGTTTACGTCCGCCACTTGCCCAAGTGGGCAGCTCCACAGCCCCCTACCCGCGCTGATTTATTAACGACCAACGTACCGCACATGGTTGACACCACGGCCACACCCAAGACACAGGTTGCCCACGCCGACGACGACCTTTACTACCGCACCGATACCCATTGGAACGCATTAGACGCCTGGCAGGCGTTTACTCACTTAATGGAAAGGCTGCAGAAGACTACCCAACGCTGAGCCAGCCGATAGAAGCAGACTACACCAGCACCTCTACTACGGGAGGTGGCGATCTGGCGGATTTTCTGCGCTTAGGTGAAACGCTAGTGGACAAAGAGCCACACTTAGCGTTAAGCGAAACGGCGACTGTACGCCAATACCGCTGGCCCGATAACAGCCTAGTGGCGGAAGGCGGCCCAGGCCGAATTGACACCCAGCGTGAACCGCTGCGAGTGGTGAGCGATAACGCTACCAACCCACTACGCGTGCTGTGGCTGCGGGATTCGTTTGGCACTGCCCTTGCGCCTTATATGGCGCTGACGTTCGAGGAAACCCTGCAGCTGGATTACGACCGCACGCCTCCTAAACGGTTTGCCGAGCTCGTGGAAGGCTTTGCACCCGATTTAGTCATTATTACCGTGGTAGAGCGCAACCTGGGCAATGACTTTTTCAGCGCCCTGCCGCCTTCTGAGCCTGCTGAGGCGCCAACGGCTGAAGCAAGGTAGCGCCACTTGACAGCCGCTGGCTGAGATTGCCGCGTCGCTAAGTTGCTCGCAATCACCGATGCCCTGTCATCGCATTAACGCACCTCAAGGGCCAACACTGCCGCCGCGTTTTCAACACTGCTAACGCCTGCCAGGGTGATGAAACTATCGCCGTTGTTGAAGATGTTATCCGGGTCACCCACTGCTACATTAGCGCCAGTGTCTTCAATTAAGCGGACGTCGCCATCATAGACAAAGATGCCATCGTCGTAGCTATTGGCATCATCATCGCCGTAGGCGTAAGAGATATCCGCTGTGGCGATGGCGTTTTCCTCCAGGCCGAGCACGCTTTCGAGGAATCTAGCGATATCATTGACGTTTTTATCTGAGCCTTCTACCCCTGCGATGCTGTCAGCCCCTCCTTCAAAATCGGTGATGGTAGCGCGGATGGCGCCGTTGTTGGTGCCGGCTTCAAAGGTGTATTGGTCATCGCCCAGGTCGCCGGTCAGGGTGGTTTCCACCACATCATTCGGGTTTTCGGTATTGGCCACCACGCGGATAATGTCATCAACAATACCGCCGGTGACGGTGGCGCTTTCAGACGCAGTGACCTCAAGGCTGTTAACCGCCAGGCTGGAACCATTGAGGAGGGCGGTCTCGGCGTAGGCGAATATATCAACCCTGCCCAGTACCTCTTCGGCATTCAAGGTCGCCACTTGCCCGTTACCGGCGGAAAGATCGCCAATTGAAAGACCGCCCGTCAGGCCTTCGGCGTTCACGGTGATGCC
Organism: Halomonas sp. MES3-P3E; assembly: GCF_002836035.1. Lineage (NCBI taxonomy): Bacteria > Pseudomonadati > Pseudomonadota > Gammaproteobacteria > Oceanospirillales > Halomonadaceae > Halomonas > Halomonas sp. MES3-P3E. The sequence continues at coordinate 60,182 of NZ_PJBT01000003.1, forward strand.
GTAGTTGTCGTTATCCTCATCACCCAACACCTGGAGGTTAACCTCGCCGTTGCCCGAGAGACTGGCCTGATTGACGGCGACAAAATCCACATCGGAGAGATCAACGCGGCCAGTGGCCGCCACGGTGAGCGCCTGTACAGCGCTAACGTCCCCCGTTAGCCTGAAATCACCGCCTGCGGTAATGCTCAGGTCGGTTAATTCAGCGGTGGTCAGCCGAACCTCGGCGTCGTCTTCGCTGGTGGTGAACACGGCGGCCGTGGCTTGGCTGGCGGTAATGGTGGTGCGAGGGCCTAGGCCGCCGTCTATTTCGGCTTCGATGGTCGTGGCGCGGTCGGCGGTTATCCTGCCGTCGTAAATGCTGCCAACGGCCACGTTGAGGGTGAGATGGTGGCTGTTGTTGAGCGTTAGATCCGTGCTGTTGTCGTCGCCTACCGCTTCGCCTGCCACGTTGAGGGTGCTGGCCCCGCGGTGGTCGGCGCTAATGGTGCCGGTCATCGCGGTGGCGGTGGCGTTAAGGTCAAAGGTTAGCTCTCTACCGCCCAGGTGGGCCAGCGTGGCCACATCGCCGTTAACCAGCCCGGTGGCTTCGATGGTGTGCAGGCCTTCCACATCGCGTGCCGAGAAGAGCAAATCACCGCCAAGCTCGCCCAGGGCGAGGGTTTCGACACCGGTCATGGCGTACTGGGTAGTGGCATGACCCACCAGCAAGAGACGGTCGTTGCCCGCACCGCCGTTGATGGTGGCGTTAATCGCCAGATCGGTGCCGGCTGACGCGGTGATAGCATCGTCGCCTGCGCCGGTGGTCACGCTGGCTAACGCATCGGCGCTGCCCAGCAGACTCATGGTGATGTCGCCTTCGGCGGCAGAAGCATCCAGGCTTTCCAGTTTATCGCCGACGTCGGTTAGCTTGATATCCCCGGCGCCGGTCAGGTTTAGGCGTTGCGGGGCCACGCCGCTTAGGTCAACCACGTTTTCGCCTTGCGTTGAGATGGTCAGCGCTTCGATGCCGGTGGCGTTGATATCGGTGGCGACTTCATCGTCGTCTTCCGTGGCAACGGTGCCCACGTTTTCCAACACCAGGGTGAGCGCGTCGTCGTCGCCGTCTACCGCGCTTTCGCCAAACGCAAGGTTGAGCTCCGCCGTGCGTTCGGCAACCGCCACTGTAATACCGGCGGCTGCCAAGCCTTCCAGGTTAACGTCGCCATTCAGGGTGTAGTGCTCAGCACCTTCAACGCCAGTGGCGTTGAAGGTGCGGCCAATGGCGCCTTCGTTGGTCAGCACGATATTTTCAACGTTGTGAACGCCGCCTGCTTCGCTGAAGCCGGTGACGTTGCTGTTCAGTTGAATGTTAAGGGTGTCTTTGCCTTCGCTACCATCAATACGGTCGTCAGTATTCAGCGTGCGCTCGGTAGCGAGTCCCGAGGCAACCGCATTGATGGTGTCGTTTTTCGCGGTGCCGGTGAGGTCATCGGTGGCGGCGGTCAGATCAAACGCTTCCCCTACCACGGCTTCGGCCGGTACTTGCGGCACGATGCCTTCGTTAATGCCGGACTGGTGGTAGTGATCCAGTGCCGTCAGGCCTTGTTGTTTGAAGAACGCGGCCAGTTGCTCAACATCCCAATCGTCGTATTGGCCTTCAAACGCCCAACCCTGTAGCTGCTCAAGTTTGGCTGCGAGGTAGGCCGTGGTATCGAACTGCGCCGAGGGGTTAATGCCTTCCGCCATGCCGGCGTTCAGGTAGTGGGTTTGTGCATCCACATTGTTATCCACAAAGTACGCTTCCAGGCTGGCGACGTCAGTCAGGCCAAACTCTTTAAGCCGCCCTGCTGCTTCCAATTGGTTGAGTTTGCTTTGCAGGTAGAAGGCGCTATCAAACGAAATGGTCATGGTTTCCCCTATGGAATAATTAGTATTGTCATACTTCCTCCGCCAGCCTACCTCGCCCTAGCGTTTAACAGCTAACGCAAGGCAAAAAAAAACCCCCGGCCGAAGCCAGGGGTTATTCATGCATCCGCTCTTAGGAAGAGGGATTAGGCAAATACAGCATCCTCATCCGCAACTGAACTTACACCAGCAAGCGTAATGAATGTGTCGCCATCGTTAAACTGATCATTAGTATCACTATCTTCGACGATGTGAACATTGCCACCGTAGACAAAGATACCATCATCGAAGCTGTTAGTACCCGTGACATCATCAGAATAAGCTGCAGTAATTGCACCATCAGCAATTGAATTAGCTGTCAGACTCAAAGCGTTTTCAAGGAACGTTGCAACCGCATCTGCATCGGCAAAGTCAGTGATCGTAGCGCGAACAGCACCTGTAGTAGCAGTAAAGGTGTATGCATCGTCACCCAGGTCACCTGTCAAGGTGAACTCAACAACATCAGTAGCTGCTTCAGCATCAGCCGTTACGCTGATGATATCGTCAGCAATACCACCAGTTACTGTAGCGCTTTCAGCAGCAGTAACAGTGAGGTTGTTAACACCCAGGCCAGAACCAGTAACGGTTGCAGTGTCGGCATCAACAAATGCGTTCACTGTGCTCAGCGCGCCTTCAGCACTAATGGTAACGTCAGATGCTTCTAGAGCATTGTTTGCTCCAGTCGTACCGAGAACTACCGCACCAGAAACGCCAGCAGCAGTAACTGTTACATCACCTAGCACGTTGCCGGCGTTGAGTTCAAACGCTTGGCCTTGGCCTACTTCAGCGTCAGCGATGGTAAGACCACCAGCCAGACCTTCAGCGTTTACGGTTACACCGTAGTTAGCGTTGGTGTCGTCGCCCAGGGTACCCAGTGCAACAGAACCGTTACCAGACAGGTTGACTTGGTTGATGCTAGAGAAGGCTTCTTCAGTCGCTGTGAAGATTCCAGCAGTTTCAACAGTCAGGCCTTCAACGGCGGCTACGTTGCTGTCGTCGGCAATAGTGAACGCACCACCAGCGACGATGTTCAGGTCGGTCAGTGCAGCAGTGTTCAACACAACTGAAGACGCATCTTCACCAGTAGTGATGTTGGCAGACGTCGCGCGGCTAGCATTGACAGTCGCTGCGGTCAGTTGGCCTTGGATGTCAGCTTCGATAGCAGAGGCACGGTTTGCAATCAACTCACCAGCGTAATCAGCGTTGTCAGCTACATTCAGCACAACGTTGTTGCTGTTAGTGAAGGTTAGGTCAGTGTTGCTAGTGTCGCGGTCTTCAGCATCAGCTTCTGCACCACCAGTCACATTAACGGTAGAAGCACCGCTATGGTCGGCTTGGATTGAAGCAGCGTTATCGGCAGAAGCACCTTTCAGATCAAACGCTAAGTCAGTGCCGCCCAGGCGAGCGAATGTAGCATCGCCAGCTTGACCGTTAGACTCGATGGTTTGCAGACCTTCTACATCGCGTGCAGAGAAGGTTAGGTCGCCAGTTAGGTTACCCAGAGCGATGGTTTCGATACCGGCCATGGCGTACTGAACAGTACCGTTCGTGTTCAGAACCAGACGGTCGTTGCCTTCGCCACCGTTAATGGAAGCATTAGCGGTCAGGTCGTTATCAGAAGAATTAGCGGTGCTACCCAGCTGGATAGTGTCGTCGCCTGCGCCCATTTCAACAGACGTTACGCCAGTTGCATTGGCCAGTGAAACACTTACCGCGCCTTCGGCGGCAGAAGCGTCAACCGTTTTCAGTGCTGCGCCTACGCCTTCAACGGTCAGGTCGCCAGCACCGGTCACAGTCAGGCTTTCCGCTTGTGCTGCGTTGGTCAGGTTAACGACGTTTTCGCCTTCAACGTTAACAGTCAGCGCTTCTACTTCAGTTGCTGTGATGCCCATGGCATCAGCATCGTCGTCGTCAGTTGCAACGGTGCCAACATTTTCGAGTGCCAGGGTCAGCGCGTCTTCGTCGCCTTCAACGGCTTCGTCGGTAAAGCCAACGTTCAGATCCGCCGTGCGATCAGCAACAGCAACGGTCACGCCTGCTTCTTCCAGGTCAACCAAGTTAACGCCGCCGTTCAGGGTGTACTGCTCTGCGCCTTCAATGCCGGTGGCGTTGAAGTTGCGGGCAATGGTGCCTTCGTTGGTCAGCACGATGTTTTCAACGTTTTGTACGCCGCCTTCGCCGGTGAAACCGGTGAAGCTGCTGTTAACAGAAACGTTAAGGGTGTCTTCGCCTTCGCCACCGTCGATGCTGTCGCTAGTGTCTAGCGTGCGCTGGGCAGAAAGTGCAGACGCTACACCGTTGATGGTGTCGTTCAGTTCGGTAGTGCGAACGGCTTCTTCGCCTTCTTCCAGTTCTGCATCGGAAGCGACCAGCGTGTCGGTGCCTGAGGTCAGGTCGAACGCTGCGCCTTCAACGGCTTCAGCCGGTACTGACGCTTCGATTTCTTCGTTGATACCGTACTGGTTGTAGTGATCCAGTGCAGTCAGGCCGTTTTCCTGGAAGATCTCGATCAGACCTTCAACAGTCAGGTTAGCGTACTGGCCTTCAAACTCTTCACCCTGCAGCTGCTCAAGTTTGGCATTGAGGTAAGCGTTGGTGTCGAATTCTGGTGAAGGGTTAATGCCTTCTTCCATACCTGAGTTCAGGTAGTGCTCTTCGGCGTCAACGTTGTTGTCGGCGAAGTACTGCTCAAGGCTTGCTACGTCAGTCAGACCAAACTCTTCCAGCTGACCTGCTTCTTCCAGCTGGTTAAATTTGCTTTGTAGGTAAAATTCGGTATTAAATTCAATCGCCATCTTGGCATCTCCTTGCACTACATATGCATATGTTGGCGCTTACGCGCCGTTCTTGCTTTGCTAAAGCCCCTTGATTCGGTAGGCCCTTGCCGAGGCTGCGTTAGCATCGCGCGGGAAACAGTGTTTACATTCCCTGCGACACGGTGCACCAAGTCCTTGGGAAAATCAAGCCGATTTTGGTGGCTGTTTTGCTACTTTATGACGTGGTGTGAGTTCCATATTTAGTTGTTGTAACTGTTTTTTTCAAGTACTGGAAGGTTTGCCACTGGCAACACACGACTCACTAGTCGCGGTGTTCTCGTACCTTTCATTCGTCCGCCCTAGGTAAGCGGCAACCCTGTGTGCGGAGGTTAGAACCGCCCAGCCGAATGCTAATGGAACCCTGCGCTTGGGCTAAGCGTGACGTTACTGACGTTGTGTATGCCGATTAGCGTGTTCGCGCTGACTGGAATGCCTTGAGACCAGGGTACTTGCGCCTTTCACGCTCGTTAACTTCACACTGCTATTGTTGGTAGTGGGTGGTTCGACGGTTTAGGGTGCGGTTCCGTAACGCGAGCGTGGGCGTTTCAATAAGGCGATAAGCGGCGTAAGCCGCCACTATACTGATCACCACATAGCCTAATAACCGCCAGGGCAAGCCGATATAGGCGGCCACAATAGGTAGCTGCATCAAAGGTAAGGCGAAGGAGAAGTGTGTCAAATAAAGCGAATAGGAAATACGGCTTAGCCAGGTAATTGGCGACATAAAGCGCCCACGGCTGGGGCGCCATTGGGCCGCCCAGGGTAAGCAGAGTGCCGCGCTGGCCCCTGTCAGGGTAAATAGCCATACATAGGCCATCAGCGGTTGAAAGCGGTGGGTGACGCCTACTGCTAACCAAATACTGCTAGCCAACAGCCCTAATACGCCCAGCCAGTAACATGGGTATGCTGCGCGTTTGGTTTGCGCTGGGCAGTAATGCACCCAGCAGGCGGCAAGCCCCCCCCAGGCGATGGCATCTAGGCGTAGCAGGGCTATTTTACGTATACCGGCATCCCATTCTGGCTCAATCAGGTACGCAACGGCGAAACGGGCCAGCGCGCCTACTACTACCCAGAGCGCTAGCAACAGGGGAACGGCTTTGCGCGGTTGGGGAAGAAGTTTCAAGCTGAGCATCAGCAGCAGTGGCATTAGCAGATAAAACCATTCCTCTACCGCGAGGCTCCAGGCTTCTGGCATGGCAGGTGGGTGCGGCCAGGCTAGGTTCTGCAGGAAGAGGATGTAGCGCGCATCAGGCGTGGGGGTTTGAAACCAAGCGGCAAACAGCGTGGCATTCAGGCATAAAAAGACGGCGTAGTTGGGCAGCGTGCGCCACCAGCGCCGCTGCCAGAAGGCCATCACCGCCCGGCCATCTAACACGGGGCGGGTGTCCAGTTGGCGTAGCAACCCGCCTACTATTAGAAAGCCGCTAAGGGCAAAAAACAGCTCTACCCCTGTATACCCACCCAGGTAGAGCAGCTGCGAGCGAAGCGAAAACGAGATGGCCGGTGCGGCAAGCAGCGCTGCGTGGGCTACCACGACCAGTACGATGGCTAGACTTCTTACTATATCCAGCCCCGGCAGGCGCTGCTCATACGCCATTTAGCGCACCCATTTTGCCAGTTGGCGTAGCGGTGACGTTAGGCGCCAGCTTTTTGATTGCAACAACGCTTCCATATGGGCGTTTTGGGTATCAAGCTCTTGCTGCTGCCTTTCGGCTTGTTGGGAAGCGTCGGCTAAGGCTTCCTGTTGTTGATGATACTGCTGTTGATGCAGTTGCTCCTGCTGTTGATGAAGTTGCTCTTGCTGTTGATGCAGCTGTTGGAGCTGTTGGAGCTGGTGATCCAGATTGTTACGCTGGTGTTCCATTGCAGTTTTTAACTCTACGGCTTCGTCGCGTTGACGCTCTAGCTCGCGGCTGTAGGCGCTTAGTTCAATGCGCTCGCCTAGCTGGGCAAACAGCCGCTGTAAGCTGTTGGGGTCTTGCTGGAACTGGGCGTGGAGTGCGGTAAGCGCGACGGGCTGTTCGTTTCCGTATAGCAGCACACCCAAGCCGTTACAGTGGGTAAAATGCAAATGTGGGTAGTGCGCGGTCAGCTCTTCCCAGAAGCGCCAGACCCCGAAGTCGTGCTGTTTTACGTCGGTATCATGAAATAACACGATAGCGCGTGAGGAGAGCTTGGCCCGCCAGGTGTCAAAGTCGTGCTTGACTGCTTCGTAGGTATGTAGGCCGTCAATATGCAGTAGGTCTATACTGCCGTCGGCAAATTCGGCCACGGCTTGGTCAAAGGTGGTGCGGCGCAGTTCCGAGAAGCCTGCAAACCGGGCGTCGTGCCAGGCTTTTATATCCTGATAGATGTGTTCGCCGTAGTAGCCTGAGTGGTCGTCGCCTTCCCATGTGTCGATGGCGTAGCAGCGTGTGGCTAGCTGCGCTTCTTGCACCGCTTGGCAAAACGCACTGTAGGAGAACCCATTATGAGTGCCTAGCTCGACTAACATGGCCGGTTTTTGGTGGGCTATCAGCCAGGCGGCAAAGGGTACATGGCCTGCCCAGTTGGCTGGCCAGACAATGCGCTCTGGGTCAAACAAAAGTGCCGGTTCAATGGCGATTTGCTGGGCGGTCATGGCGTTCTCATTTTGGGGTGGGTTCTGCATTGCTGTGTTCATCCGCACCTTGCAGCGCTATGTAGTGCATGGGTATGCCCACCAGACCGGTGGACTCGGAGCTGGAGTGGGATTCAATCAGCAGTGCATCGTGTATCCATTGATGCTGGACGTGATCTTGCTGGGTACCCTCGGCAAGTGCCAGGGCAATGCTGTATTGCCCGCGGGGGAGCGTTGGCATCACAAAGTTGAATTCAGCAGTAAAGGCCTGCCCGGCGTTAAGGGTTAGGTCGTGGCGCGTGAGGAACGTGTTGTCGCCAAAGAGGGTTTGGCCTAGCCGGTCCTTGAGCAGAAACCCGACTATCGGGCCTTGCATGGGACGATTAGCGTGGCACTCCACGCGCAGCGACACCGGTTCGCCGCCAATTACCCACCGTAACGCTCTGCCCTGGGCATCGCGCAGCACGGCCTGGGTGATGCTACCACCGCCCTGCCCGAAGCTTTCCTGCGTTTCGTCGAAGGCAAAAACTTCCAGGTCGTTCCGCCATGGGCTGGCATTTATCACCGCCTTGCGGGGGTCATAATAGTCCAGGTGCGAAGGCATATTGGTTAGCTTTTCCGTCGCGTCAGGTGCCTGTTGCTCAGGCATGGCGCTTTCTTCTGCCTCTGCTTGTGGGTCGTTGGTGGCATACCGTGCGGCAAGGTAGTGCTCGGTCAGCTCTTTGGCGCTGCCTTGCATACGCAATTGCCCTTGTTCCAGCCAGATGGCGCGGTCACAAAGGTTGGTGACTGCTGCGCTGTCGTGGCTGACAAACAGTACGGTGCCGGTTTGCATGAAACGGCGTAAAAAGCGCATGCATTTCTGTACGAAGAAGGCATCCCCCACGGCCAAGGCTTCATCGATAATGAGGATATCGGCGTCAACGTGGGCAATGACGGCAAAGGCCAAGCGCACCAGCATGCCGCTGGAGTAGGCTTTGACCGGCTGTTCGATAAAGTCGCCGATATCGGCGAAGGTGGCAATGTCGTCGAAACGCTCGCTCGCTTGTTCGCGGCTTAGCCCCATGACTGCGGCATAGATGTAGATATTTTCGCGGCCGGTAAACTCGGGATTAAATCCGGCTCCTAGCTCTAGTAGTGCAGCAATGCGGCCATTGACTTCGATCCGCCCTGCGCTGGGTTTCAGCGTGCCACATATGAGCTGTAGCAAGGTGGACTTGCCCGAGCCGTTGCGCCCAATCACGCCCATCGTGTGCCCTTTGGGCAGTTCGAAGTTGATCTCTTCAAGCGCTGTAAAGGAGCGGTAATAGGGGGGCGCAGGGCGTCCCAGACGCCGCTTGAGCGGCCGCCACAACCACTCTTTCAATCGCGCTTTACTGGAGGGGTAAAGGCGGTAGCGCTTGGTGGCTCCGATTACCCGTATCGCAATGTTTCCAGTGTCTGGAGTTTGTGGGGATTGGGTGCTATTGGCACTTTGCTCAGAGAACATCGGCAAAACCTCCCCGCGCTTTTTGAAATACCGTGTAGCCTAGCCAGGCAACACTGCACGAGACAACGCTGTAGCCGATCAGTGCGAGGGCATCCGGCGTTTGCCCCCAAAGCAGTACGGCTCGGGCTTGTTCGATGATAATGGTCAGTGGGTTGAGGTACATGAAGCGTTGGAACGTTTCACCAAGCGCGTCGGCCGGGAAAAATATGGGTGATACAAAGAGGAGCACGGTGACGAGTAGCCCGGAAATATGGCCGATGTCGCGGACATAAACGCCCATCGCAGAGAGTAGCCAAGCAAGCCCTGCCAGCATGGGCACCAGAGGCGCAATCACGACTGGCAGCCATAATAGCGTGGCGTGCAACGGGTGGCCTAGTAGCAGGATGACGAGTAGTAGCATGCCTACGCTGATGAAGAAGTGAAACAGCGCAGAACAGCACGGCACTAGTGGTAACACTTGCAGTGGGAAGACGACACGCTTGACGTAGTTGCCGTGTTCATACATTAAGCCTGGGCTTCGGCCTAGCACTTCGGCAATTAGCCCGTGAATAATGAGGCCGACAAACAGTACCAGGGCAAAGGTGGCTTGCCCGTGCTCAGCTTCGATGTTCCACCGGGCTTGAAAAACGACCGTAAACACGAAAGTGTAGATGGCGAGCATCAATAAAGGGGTGATGAACGACCATAGAACGCCCAGCAGTGAGCTACGGTACCGTCCGTTTATTTCTCGCCAAATCATGGTTTTTAGCAGATAGCGATGCTGGTAGATATCCCGCGCGATAGCTAGCGGCGATACCGTTGGTTTATGAGTAGACATCACTGGCCCTCACGGCTTTCTTGTGCCTGCTGGCTTAGCGTTATCAGGCGTTGTTCGCTTGCTTCAATCATGGCGTCGTAGGTGGTGTTTTGAAACTGCCACAGGGTCGAGCGGCTTTCCGCGCGATGCTGGGCAATAAACGGGAGCGGTACCAGTACGTTCAAACTTAGGCCTTCCAGGTAGCGGTCAATGGTATTGCTTTCTACATTGGTATCGGCGAAGGGCCATTCGGCCAGCGCTTGGATCGCTCTGGTGCCGTAGCGGTTGCATACCATACTGGTCATACGGTCGATCACGATATAGCGCTCACCTTCGTGTTCCAGGGTTTCCAGCACGCTGACATCTTTTGCTACATCGGCTACCAGCCCGCACAAGATATCGAGATCGGGACGCGCGTCAAACAATCGATTGGCTTTTTGCCAACGTTCATACGCGCCACCTTCCAAACCGGCATCGTCTTCGCGTATCTCCATTGACTTAAACCCACAGGCCCTGGCCTGGCGTGCTAAATACCGGTAGCTGAGTGCGCACCCGCGCCAGCCCTGTTGGTGGCGCAAGCCGGGGAACACCGGGTAACCGGGGTAGCTCTCCTGAAACGCTGTGCGGCGCTGATGAGTTTCGGGTAATGATAAACCGACGCCCTGGTATAAATGCGATGCGGGTAGTGGTGATTGAATGGCGTCTAGCGCCTGGGCATTAAGCAGATTGTTGGCCACCAGCATTCGCGCAAAATAAAAGTGGAAGTGGGCAATGTCATTCGGTAGCGCCGGGGGTAGCGCTGCCTTTTCCTGCGCTAAGCGTTCTCCAACCGCTGCTACCATGGCATCAATATCGCCAATCGGTGTGAAGGTGATGTATGGCTTGAGCAGGGAGTGTTCGTCAATATCGACACTGCTTTCCGAGACGATGCTATGGCCGAGCGAGAGACATTCATAAAGCCGGGTGGTCTCAAGCAGTGCGCCTTCGTAATAATGGATATTGATGATTAAGCGTGCACGCGCTAGCTGGGCGTATAGCGCTTCGCCAAACACTTCACTTATTCGAAGCACAGAGTAGTGTTGCTCTAGTGCTTTAAGAAACTCTTGTCGCCGTGGCGTATTGGCATCGCCGTAGAAGGCGATGTCGTAGGTGGGTGCTGAGGAGGCGCTGGACACCTCGTCACTCTTATCGGGTTGGCCGGTAGAGTGGAGGTAATGATTAGGCAAATTGGAGATAGGTGTATAAAAAATCTGTCGATGAGATAGCCCTGCCGTGTCCTGCAGATAGGCGATGTTATGCAGTGAATAGTCCATGATGGCCACGGCATTTTCCAGCTGGTCAATGTAGGCCTTATCAAACCAGCGTGAACTGACCGACTGCTCCATCTGCATGGCAATATAGCTTGAGGGGAGCTGTGACAACATTTGGGGACATATCACAATATGTAATCTGGGGGCGTAGTGCGCAGGCTGAGTATCAAAAATGCGTATGGGTGCTATGCCTAGCGTTTCCAATGATAGACGCATGCGCAGCGCCACAAAACGGGTATGGCGGGTGCAGATAATATCGATACCAGGTTCGCAGGCATCTACCTGCCGTTGGCGGCGAGCCCGTTTGCCAAAGCCTAAACGCGTGGCATAGCGATTTAGGCGCTCGGCAATACCTTGCCAGTCACCACTTTTTAGGAGTGTCAGTAATGTGTACGCTTTTCGCCGAATTTTATGCGTACGTTTATTAACTGTCGTCGTTCCCTCGACGGCGTTTTCAGGAAAGTGCTTTTTTTCCATTGATACCTTCGTGTAGCCTGCTTTTAGGCTATTTCAATCGGGTTGCCTTTAGCAATGCGGCGGTTGAGCGCTGAGGCGGCTAGCGTAACCAGCGGGCTATAATGCCATAAGACACCCTTTAGCCCAACATGCTAAAATTCGGGATTTAGGTGCTTTTCGCTGCTTCCTGGGGTTAACTTTGCCTTCAACTTCTGTACTTAGTGTTTCTGTGGCGGTTTGTGTACCTACACTTAACCCTGGCGCAGATTTTGCTCGGTGGCTTGCCATTGTCACGGCCTGCTTGCCAGAGGCTACCCTTCTGGTAGTGGATTCCTCTTCGGAAGACGAAACGGTGGCCCTGGCCAAACAAGCGGGTGCCGAAACCTTGGTGATCCCCAGACACACGTTTAACCATGGCGCTACCCGCGATATGGCGCTTAGGCATTTGGCCACTAGCGATGTGGTGGTATTTCTCACTCAGGATGCTATACCTGCGGATCATCAAGCGCTGGCAACGCTAGTGCAGGCGTTTGATAACCCACGGGTTGGTGCAGCCTTTGGCCGCCAACTTCCCCATGTTGATGCCACACCTATTGCTGCTCATGCGCGGCTATTCAATTACCCGCCTGACTCGCGCTTGGTGGATGCGGGGGATATCGCTTCTCTTGGCATCAAGGCGGCGTTTTTGTCCAATTCTTTTGCTGCTTACCGTCGGCAGGCGCTCATTGATGTCGGCGGCTTTCCTCATGGCACTATCTTAAGTGAGGACATGATTGCCGGTGCACGGCTATTAAATGCGGGGCGGGCACTGGCTTATCAGGCTGATGCCTGCGTATATCATTCTCATAATTATACGCTGCTGGAGGAAACCAAACGCTATTTTGATATTGGTGTACTACACGCCCGCGAGGCGTGGCTGCTTGCGAACCTGGGCAACCCCGAAGGCGAAGGAGTACGTTTTGTGGGTTCGGAGATGCGCTACCTGTGGCGGCTATCGCCCTTTTCTATGCCCGAAGCCGCTCTGCGTACCTTGTTGAAATATGTAGGTTACCGTTTAGGAAGGATTGAGCACCGTCTACCCCTGAGGCTTAAACGCCGGCTTTCAATGCACCATCGCTATTGGACGCTGTGACCGCGACTGGCTCACTCTTTTCTCTCTGAACGGCGGAGGGTTATGCTGGCGGCACCAGAGGCCCTGCCTTTTATTTCGTGCGTCGTGCCGTCTGCTGTCATAAGCCCGATATAAGGCTCTCGGAAACCCAGTTGATGCCATTCTGAAAATGGTGTGCCTTTTAGCAAAGCGTCAAACGCTTCGCGGCTTTGACAAAATGCGGTGTCGTGGACAATAACCGCGAATGCTGAATATGCCTCCTGTAACGATGCGATTTGCTCGGCAAAGCCAGTGTCAGGAATGGGTTTTTGGCATGTATCAACATGTTTGATCAGGGCTGGTTCACGCTCCGGATTGACGCCCACCAGCGAGACTCCACGGTGGAACTGAGGAGCCACATCAGCATGCATTTGCTGGTCACTTTGGCCTTGGGTTATGTGCGTCTGCCCTGCCCCAAACCCTGCGGAGCGTATAGTTAGGGTTTCCAAGCTATCCCAGCCTGGCCAGACAATGCGCTTTTCATACCAACTACCAGTGGTATTAAAGCGCTCTAGCTTGCGTTCTCGTTGCTGCCGCTCGCCAGGCGTGACCGTGTCTTCACTCGCGTCTAAGTGGTTAATGATATCATCATGGGTCACGTCGATTTCTTTGCTGCCTAGCTGCTGTGTATGTACCTCGCCTTCGAGCCGCCCCACCGCTAGGCAAAGTGAGTCGTCTGCGTCATTAGCCGACAAATCCGTTCCGAAAAGGCCATCAATATGACGACATTGATCACTCCATACAAAATTTTCATCGGGGGTCAGCGTTGCCATTTGTTCGAGCAGGTCACTCTGTTCGGATGAGGACGGGGTAAAGCTTTCAACATTGGCATCTGCATCCAGCCGTAGTAAAGCTGGCATTGGGTATTGCTGCCCTTCCATTTGCATAGAAGACAATGGGGGGTTAAATCGAATACCACTACTCATCTGTGGAAAGCTCCACAGTGCGGAAAGGGCGCCACGTTGCCGATTCAAAAAGTCGTTGATCTCGGCTTCGCTTTCTACCAGCGTCGGTGTGTCGCTGAAAAGGTTACGCCCGAACCCCCACCCTTGTGTTTCATACCCCATGGCCGTTAGTAGCGTGGGAGCTAGGTCCAATGTAGAACCTGGCTTATTGACTTCTCCGGGCTGCAAGTGCGGTGAGAACATCATCAACAAGTTACGGCGTTCTTGTGTTTCAAGGCGTTCCCACACGGTATTACGCATAGCCAGGTGATCTGACATGACGACCAATACGGTGTCCTGCGCAACAGAGCTTTCCATAAACGCTTCAATAAACTGCCCCACTAGGCGGTCAGCACAGTGGACGGCATTGAGCATCGGGTCTTCGCCATCAGCATATTCGATGTTTTCACAGGCTGGTGGGATATGCCCTGAAGGGTGATGGGTATCCAGTGTCAGGCCAAATAGGCCAAAGGGAGCCTGCTGATTCGTCAGTATTTCCAACCGTTGACGGAAACTTTCAAGCAGCATGTCATCATATATGCCCCAATCCGACATGGGAGGCTGGTTGAGCGTTGAGGCTAGTTCATTCACGCCATCTACGTTGGCAAATCCGTGGGTTTGATAAAATTTTCCTTTCCCGGCAAAATCAAGATCTGCCCCCCCCATGAAATCTAGGCGGTAACCTTGGTCATTCAAGTAGTCCCCGAGACAGTCCGCTAACGGTAAAAAGTCGGGCATTCCCGACATGGCGTTTCCATGCCCCGGTGTCATCAGGGGGATACCACATTAGCTGGCCACCATCCCTCCGATAGTCCAGCCGGATCCTGTTACTTGTTGTATATCAGTAAAGTAGGCGCCTTCTTTCTCCCAGTGATTCAGGTTAGGAGTAAGGCCTGGAAACTCGTCGTTATTTAAATATGTACGCTCTAGGCTCTCCAGGTAAAGTACAACAACGTTCAATGGTGCTTCAGGCATTTTGCTTACAGGCTTCCAGTGTGATTCAGGCAACGTTGATTGACGCTGCCCTTGCGCTACTATTTGCCATAGGGAATAGAGGTCGTGAGTTGCTGGGTTTACTGCCACCGAGCCGCTTAGCAGCGCAGCAGCCAGCACTAGCGCTGGGACACTATGCCGCCGCTTGCGCCGAGTAATTTTGGTGAACGCAACGGCTGCTAATGCTAGCGCAACAGCCAGCACTATTATTACCACAACCGCTAGCCACTTGTAGGCTGCAACGCCAGCGCCTTCTACACCCACCTGTAGGTGATACAGGACGGATTCATCGATACCATTTCCCGTAAAGTAGTTCGCAACAGCGTAAAAAGCGCATAAAAAGACAACCAGTAAAAATATACTTAAAGAAGTAGCTAGGGGAATTTTACTATTGGCATACCGGCCATTTACCACGATCGCCAAACCGCTCAACACTACTGAGAGAGTTAAAATATACTGATTAATAACAGTCACCTAAAAATTAAACTCAACAAACACAGTTGAATATCAAATTAAAAACCCATCCATGGTAATTTAACAACACCACCAAACATGAGGACTAAGTTATATACAGCCACACCTTCTACGCCTAAGGTTTTTGATTAATAAATCCACGAGTTAACGTCATTGCTAATATCTTTAAATCAAAGCCCAGTGACCAATTGTCAATGTAGTATAGATCAAACTCTACCCGCTTTTGCATTTGCTCTAGTGTATCGGTGTTACCACGGTAGCCATTTACCTGCGCCCAACCGGTCATGCCAGGCTTTACTCGGTGTCGCTGCATGTAGTTTTGAATCACGCCCTGGTAGTACTTGTTGTGATCCAGAGCGTGAGGGCGTGGCCCAACCAACGACATTCTTCCTTGCAGCACGTTATAGAGCTGTGGCAGTTCATCCAAGCTTGTGCGGCGTAAAAAAGCGCCGAGCGGTGTAATACGTGGGTCGTTTTGGGAGGCTTGCTGGGTCCTGTTGGCTTTATGAACGCTCATGCTTCTAAACTTATAGATCCGAAAACATTTACCATCAATACCATGCCGATGTTGCTTAAAAAGTACCGGCCCGCCCATCTTCCATTTGACTAACCCAGCAATTAATAACATCACCGGCAGAAAAACAATAAATAACAACCCGCCTAGCAAGCGGTCTTCCAGATTTTTAATAAGCCTTAATGGACTGCTGTCTAAAGGGCTATAATTAAGCTCTAGCGAATATAGCCCAACCACCTGTGCCATGCGGTGATTCAGCAGGCGAATATCAGAAAGATCGGGGAAATAACGCACACTGACGGGAATGTTAATCAAACTGGCGGAGACCAAGCGCACTTTATCGCCGTCGCTTAATGGGTAGGTGAGCCAGATTTCATCAAAATCTCTTTCAAAAGCACTCTCTTGCGCTAGCTTGTGCAATATGCGGTGAAAGTAGTCGGAATCATCGTCGTTGTGGGCGCTTTGCAACGAATACCCGGCATACGACATGTCATTCAGGTGCTCTGTTAAACGACTGAGGTTCTCTTCCCGCCCAATGATGACAATACGCTTGCGGTTTTTACCCTTAGAGCGCAAGTGCCGTAAATAGAGGTACAGCATGGCCCGCATGACGCTGCCAGTCATTAATACCGCTAGCGATGCCGACCCCATCCATAGTCTTGAAAAATTGGATGTGTTTTGCGTTGCCACTAACAGTAAGCTGAGCAGTACGATGGTGGCCAGCCAGCTTAACCAATACGCACCTAACATGCTGTAGAGGCTTCTGCCACGCCAGGGCTGGTACAGGCCCAGGAATTCCCCCACGGCGGGAAGCAGTAACCCGCCAATTACCATCAAAAAAAGGTAATATTCGTTGCTGAAGGTAATGTGAGGCATTAGCAATAGCACCAGGGAGGAGACTCCCATGGCGATCGCTGTGTCGAAACAACGCATAATCCGACGCAGCCATTCGTTACTTTGCGCAGCCTTTAATGAGGACATGCTGTAATAGTGCCTTTAACTCGCTGAGGCGAGGTCAGTAAGCGAAGCAAGCAGTGCCATCACATCATTTAAATCTTGGCTACCTAAATCACCGACCGCTGACTGTAATGCCAAGCTATCCAGTGCATATTCGCCAATCGTATCCACATATTGAATACGCTGATCATAAAGGCTGGCGCGGGCGTCCAGCACGTCTACTAAATCGCGTAGCCCTAGCTGTTCGCCACGCTCGGCGGCTTGCAGGAACAGTTGGCTTGAGGCAATGGCCTGCTTGAGCGCTTCAATACGGCGCACATGGCCATTTAATGAGCGTAGCCGCTGACGTACTTCTTGCCCGGCGAGATTGAGCTGATTATCAAAGGCCGCCTGACTGGCGTTGATGCTTTTTTCGCCCTGCCTGACATTGGCGGTGGTATAACCGCCACGGTAAATAGGCACGCTCACTTCGACACCGGCGCGGTAATCTTCGCTTTCGCGCAGTTCATCATCACTGGTGCGGTCTGAATAGCTCAGGTTTAGATTTACTTCTGGGTAGTAGCCCGCCCGGCGGGTGCTGGCATCCGCTTCTGTAATACGCTGCTCTTGGCGCGCTAACAAAACATCCAGGTTTTGTCCTGTACGGGATAACCAGTCCTCTTGTTCGCCCCATTCGCTTGTTAGCGTTACTTCCGAAAGTTCGCCAATCGCTAAGCCACGAAACTCGGGCAGTGTGCCGGTTAAGCGCTCTAGCGTGCTCATGGCGTTATCAAGCTCGTTTTCCGCTTGCACGGCGTCTGAAATCGCTTGATCCAAACGTGACTGGGCTTCCAGCAGGTTGATGCGATCGCCCACGCCAAGATCAAAAGCTCGCTGAGCCTGACGCACCTGTAGCTCCAGCGACTCTTGCTGGGATTCCAGCAGTCCGAGGCGCTGAGAGGCTAAATAGGCTTGCACGTAGGCTTCACTCACCTGCAGCGCCAAGTCGCGCTCTACCACGGCCAGTTGAAGCTCGGCGGCATTTACCTGGGCATCGGCAACATCCATGCCGCGCCAGCGCTCTAAACTGAACAGAGGCTGCTGCAGCTGCACTTGCCAGTAGTTTTCTTCAATCTCACCGGGGCGTTGCGCTGGTTGGTCAAGGCCAAAGTCGTCGGGTGAGGTTTGAATATTGGTGGAGTCTTGCCAGAGGTAGCCACCAGTGGCGCTTACTTGCGGCAACAGCTGCGAGCGCGCCATGGGGATTTCTTCCCGCGTGGCCTCCAGCTCATAGCGTTGGCGCGTGAGATCCGCATCATGCTCAAGCGCCCGCCCAAACAAGGCGGGCAGCGAGGGTAACTCTGCGGGCGCATTCGCGGATTGCTCCAATCCCGCTAATTCTTCCATCGCCGCATTACCTGCTGGCGTGTCCTGTTGTGCAAAGACGTTCTGTGCATATAACAGCGGTGACAGCAGGCTAATAGCCAGCGCGAGGGGGGCAATTTTGGCAGTTTTAATTAGCAACATCCTAGTCATTAATCCTCTCGTAGAGCGCGCGCCAGCATATCGGTGATGGGCTTGGCGATGTAGCTAGCAAAGGTGCGTTCACCCGTGCGTAGCATTACCTCTGCG
Organism: Halomonas sp. MES3-P3E; assembly: GCF_002836035.1. Taxonomy (NCBI): domain Bacteria; kingdom Pseudomonadati; phylum Pseudomonadota; class Gammaproteobacteria; order Oceanospirillales; family Halomonadaceae; genus Halomonas; species Halomonas sp. MES3-P3E. The sequence continues at coordinate 78,214 of NZ_PJBT01000003.1, forward strand.
GGCATACCAGAGAGTAGCTGCATCTGTTCATTCATTTGCGTGTAGCCTTCTTCGGTGACACGTACCCGCGCACGGTAATACTGCTCCCCCGTGGCTTCGTCTTCAAAGCTGTCCGCGCTAACGTGAATGACTTCGCCATCAATCACATCGGTCAGGCGTTGATTGAAGGCGCTGAAGCGAATTTCAGCAAACTGGCCGATATGGATATTGTCGATGTCTCGCGTGGGGATGCGCGCTTCTACCACAAAGCCTTCATCAGAGGGGACAACATCCATAATAGTATCACCCGCCCGAATAACGGCCCCTACCGTATGCACTTGGCGACCTACCACGGTGCCTGAGACTGGGGCGGTGACCACGGCGCGCTCTACCTGATCTTGCAGCGAAATAATCTGCTCTTCTGCTTCGGCAATTTGCGCCTGGGCGTCGCGTAGCTGTTCGCCGACTTCTTTCTGGAACTCTTGCTGCTGGATTTCGCGCTCCATGCGATTTTCGCTAATTTGCGAGCGCAGTTGGGCAATATTGGCGCGGAATTCAGCATTGTCGCCTTCGTACTGAAGCACTTGCCGCTCTAGCTCGCGTAGGCGTTGGTTATCGCCCAAGCCTTCACGATAGAGCGAGCGGAAGTCTTCAGCTTCTGAACGTAATGAGCTAACGCGGCGCGTATTGACACTGATACGCTCTTTCAGCCCTTCGATCTGTTCACGCATCTGTACACTTTGCTCGTCCAGCGCTTCTAAGGTGCTTTTAAGCGATTGACGACGCGCGGCGAACAGGCTTTGCTGAACGGCGATGACTTGCTGAACACGCGGGTTATCGGTGTCTTGAATATCTTCAGGAATTTCCATCATTTCCGCGCCCTCTTGCTCGGCGAGCAGGCGGGCTTCCATGGCGCGGTTTATCAAATATTGTGAGCGGGCAATGGCAAGCTGCGAGCCAGCCTGGGTATCACTTAGCACGACCAGCGTGTCACCGGCTTCTACTTTGTCGCCATCTTCCACCAGCAGCTGCTCAACGATACCGCCTTCCAAGTGTTGCACGGTGCGCTTGAAGGACTCGATCGAGACGCTACCCGGCGCGACCACGGCAATAGCGAGTGAGGCCGTGGCGGACCATAAAACAAAACCGCCCAGCGCGACAATCAGAATTGCGTACCCCAGTTTGCGATAGCCTTTGTCGCTGGTGGGCAGCTTTTCACTGGCCTCCCCGTCAATCGTCATCGGCCCTTTGGGGGTTACGTCGATCTCTGATGCTGGAAGGTTGCTGTTCTTTTCGTCGCTCATGACTTCTCCTCGCTACCACGGCCACCGGAAATGGCTGAGAGACGGGCAGCGCTTTGCTGACTAACTTGCTCACGCGGCTTTTTGGCAAACTGGGCGAGTACTTGGTCGCGCGGCCCAAACATGCTGACTTGCCCTTCTTTCATCACCAGCAGCTTGTCCATATTCTTCAACACGCTGGTACGGTGGCTGATCACAAACAGGGTGGCGCCTTCGGCCTTCAACTGGGCGATCGACATGGCTAACGCTCGTTCACCGGCATCGTCCAGGTTGGCGTTGGGTTCATCCAATACCACAAGCACCGGGTTGCCATATAACGCTCGTGCCAGCCCTACCCGCTGACGCTGACCACCGGAAAGCGCGCCGCTATTGGAAGAAATGACCGTGTCGTAACCGTTGGACAGTTCCAGAATCATTTCATGCACGCCGGCTTTCTTGGCGGCGTCGACCACTTTTTGCGGGTCTATGTTGCCAAAACGGGCAATGTTTTCACTGATGGTGCCGTCAAACAGCTCAATGTCTTGGGGCAGGTAACCTATATAGGGGCCAATTTCGTCACGGTTGTACTGGGTAATCACCCCGCCATCCAGGCGTACATCGCCGACTTGCGAGGGCCAAATGCCCAGCAGAACCCGCGCCAGCGTGGATTTACCCGCGGCGCTAGGCCCTATAATGCCCACGTGTTCGCCTTTCGGTACGCTGAAATTAATGCCGCGAATGGTCGCCATACGCGACCCAGGTGGTGCGGCGGCTACACCTTCCAGCGCAACGACACCTTGCGGTGCAGGCAACGACATTTTGCGCTCTTCACCGGGGATTTGCGTCAGCAGTTCATTTAAGCGCTCGTACGCACCGCGTGCGCTGACAAAGCCTTTCCAGCCACCAATCATTTGGTCGATAGGTGCCAGTGCACGGCCCATTAGAATGGAACCGGCAATCATCATGCCAGGGGTCATTTCGCCCTGAAGCACTAGAAACGCACCCAAGCCCAAGATCAAGGATTGGAATAGTAACCTAAGCACTTTTGAGGTGTTGGTTAAGGCGCCCGCTCGGTCGCTGGCCTGGGACTGTTTCGATAGGAATTCGTGATGACGCTTGGACCAGCGCCCCATAATGCCCGGTAGCATGCCCATTGCATGCAGCACTTCGGCGTTGCGTAAATTGGAGTTGGCTAGGTTTTGCGCTTGGATGTGTTCGCTGTTGGCTTCGGCGAGCAGCTTTTTAGTCGCTTTCTCATTGGCGATGGCCAGCCCTAGCAAAATAATGCCCGCACAGGTGGCAAACACGCCTAACCAGGGGTGGAAGATGAACAGTACGCCGAGGTAAACGGGCACCCAGGGCGCATCAAAAAAGGCAAACAGGCCGTTTCCAGTTAGGAACTGGCGCAGGCTGGTCAAATCGCTCAGAGGTTGAGCGCTTTGGCCGCCCTGCGCTACTAAACTACGGCGGAACATGGCGCCATACAGGCGTTCGTTAATGGTGGTATCTAGCTTGTTACCAACACGCACTAGAATGCGTGAACGCACAAGCTCTAAGCCCCCCATAATCATAAAGAGGAACACCACCACCAGGGTAAGCATTACCAGGGTGTCAACACTCTGGGTGGAGAGCACCCGATCATAAACTTGGAGCATGTATAAGGGGGGAACAAGCATCAGTAAGTTGACGAACATACTGAAAAAGCCCACCGATAAGAACGAACCTTTGCAGGCTTTCAATGCCCGTTGCAAATCCGTTGCTTCCTGTTGCTTTGCCATGAAGGGTTCACCGTTGAATCGAAGAGGCGTCAAGCGCAGAAAAAGAATGCCGCAGCATAACAGAAGTGCCCCTATATGGGGTAGAGCCACACCGCCCCACGGTAGTGGGAAGCCCCATACTTAAAGCTAGTTGTTTATTATGAGAAACCAGTACCAATGGGGTAATCAACAGATCTCCTTTTCAAGTACCCATTCTTTGTGGTTTTCATTAGCAGAGGGTTTTGTAGGAGCCCAATTCATTGGGCGATCAGGATGGAGCGAGCTACCGTGTTTGATTACTTATAGACCAGTAGCCGTGCACAGACTTCAGCCACTTTATCCAGCGCCTTCGCTTCGATGGCGCTGGTGTCTTCGCCTTTGGCCAGTACGTCCAGAATGTCGCAGATCCAGCCAGCGAGCTGGGTACACTCTTCTTCACCGAAACCGCGCGTGGTTACCGCTGGGGTTCCGATGCGCAGGCCGGAGGTGACGAACGGGCTTTGCGGGTCGTTTGGCACGGCGTTCTTGTTCACGGTGATGTGGGCACGGCCAAGCGCCGCATCGGCATCTTTACCGGTTACGCCCTGCTTGATCAGCGAGAGCAGGAACAGGTGGTCTTCAGTGCCACCGGAAACAATGTCGTAACCGCGGTCGATAAACACCTTGGCCATGGCCTTGGCGTTTTTCACTACCTGTTGCTGGTAGGTTTTGAACTCGGGCGACATGGCTTCTTTGAAGCACACTGCCTTGGCCGCGATCACGTGCATCAAGAGGCCGCCCTGGCCACCGGGGAATACCGCTGATTGCAGCTTCTTCTCGATATCGGCGTCGTTTTCTGCCGAGAGAATTACACCACTATGCGGGCCACGCAGCGTTTTATGGGTGGTGGACGTGACCACGTGCGCATGGGGCAAGGGGCTTGGGTAAACACCCGCCGCGACCAGACCCGAGACATGCGCCATATCAACCAGTAAGTAAGCGCCCACTTCATCGGCGATCTCGCGGAACTTGGCCCAATCGACGATTTGTGAGTAAGCAGAGAAACCGGCAATGATCATTTTAGGCTTGTGCTCACGAGCAAGCTGAGCCACTTGGTCGTAGTCGATCAGCTCTTGGTCATTGAGGCTGTGTACGCATAGCGTGGGCCTTCAGCTATCGGCCAATGTTTCCAGGTTTCCGGTGTAGGTCAAATTATCGACATTGAGGACGCGATGGTCGCTATTGGCAATCAGTTCACGCACGACGGCTGAACCTATGAATCCGGCACCGCCGGTGACGAGGAATGTCATTGGCATCATAATTTCCTTCTACTGATTTTGTAGTTACTTATGCGTTCATTGCTAGTTAAAAAAGAAAAAAACGATTATAAATACTTCAACAATTGAGTGATGATGTTAGAAAGCCCTTACAGCGCTTGGCCGGGCATTAACGTGCCGCGGCTGGCTAGGGCTTATCGGCTAGCGTGACCACAATCTGGGCAAAAGCAGCCGCGACTTCCAGAATTTTTCGTCTTAAAAATCGTTCAGGCACGCCACCGCCCAGGGATGGTTCCGGACATTTTCCTTGCCCTAGTCTTATTTAGCCTTTGGCGTGCCGGCGGCGTTTTTTAGTGCATCGTCTGCTGCATTCGGTCACTGCGATTTTGTTACAATGCGTACTGACAACCTCATGGGTTAACTCATTCTACCGCAAGGAACGACATGGGCCTTTACGATAGCCAAGCCAGCGCAGAGTGCGCGCAATGGTACCTTATCCAATGTAAGGGAGGCGAGTCTTTCCGAGCGGCGGCCCAGCTGGAAAACCAGGGCTATCATGTTTTTCACCCAGTGTTGGCGGTGCAGCGTAAACGGCGCAACAAGCTGGTGTGGCTCACCGAACCACTCTTCCCGTATTACTTATTTATTGAGCTTGATCAGATGGCCAGTAACTGGCGGCCGATCCGTTCTACACGGGGCGTATTGCGCCTAGTGACCTTTGGCGACCAACCCGCTGTCGTGCCCACTTACATCGTGGAAACATTGCTCCAGAATAGCGTTCAGGATGAAGCATCAAAAGAGGTGTATTTCCACGTTGGCGATGCCGTGGAAGTCACCGAAGGACCGCTCAAAGGTCAGCTTGCACAGCTCACCGAACTAAAAGGCCAAGACCGCGCCCTTCTCCTACTCACGTTATTAAACCGCCCCCAGCAGGTGGAAGTTCCCATTGCGCATTTGCAGAAGCCATAAACGACAAAGCCACCGAAGATGATTATCTTTTCGGCGGCTTTTATCGAACGTTAACCCTACTAACAACGCAGTACCAGCCTGTAAAAAGATAATTACTGATAGATGACCTGATCGCCCGACAAGTCGGGCTCCTACAGGGCTGGGTGCAGGCACCGGTTTTTGTAGGAGCCCAATTCATTGGGCGATCAGGATGGAGCGAGGCACCAAAGGTAATTGCTTATAGACGGCCTAATCGCCCGACAAGTCGGGCTCCTACATGGGCTGGGCGCAGGCACCAGGTGTTTTAGGGGCCCAATTCATTGGGCGATCAGCAATGATCAAGGCGCCGAGGATAATTGCTGGTAGATGGCCTGATCGCCCGACAAGTCGGGCTCCTACATTGGTTGGGTGCAGGCACCGGGGTTTGTAGGAGCGCAATTCATTGGGCGATCGGCAATGATCAAGGCGCCGAGGGTAATTGCTGGTAGACGGCCTGATCGCCCGACAAGTCGGGCTCCTACAGGAGCTGGGTGCAGGCACCGGTTTTTGTAGGAGCCCAATTCATTGGGCGATCAGGATGGATCGAGGCACCAAAGGTAATTGCTGCTGGTAGACGGCCTAATCGCCCGACAAGTCGGGCTCCTACAGGGGCTGGGTGCAGACACCGGGTTTTGTAGGAGCCCAATTCATTGGGCGATCAGGATGGAGCGAGCTACCGTGTTTGATTACTTATAAACCGGTAGGCGCGCGCAAACCTCAGCTACTTTATCCAACACCTTCGCTTCAATGGCGCTGGTGTCTTCGCCTTTGGCCAGTACGTCTAGAATGTCGCAGATCCAGCCAGCGAGCTGGGTACATTCTTCTTCGCCGAAACCGCGCGTGGTGACTGCAGGCGTGCCAATGCGCAGGCCGGAGGTGACGAACGGGCTTTGCGGGTCGTTAGGCACGGCGTTCTTGTTCACGGTGATGTGGGCACGGCCCAGCGCCGCATCTGCATCTTTACCGGTTACGCCCTGCTTGATCAGCGAGAGTAGGAACAGGTGGTCTTCAGTACCACCGGAAACGATGTCGTAACCGCGGTCGATAAACACCTTGGCCATGGCCTTGGCGTTTTTCACTACCTGCTGCTGGTAGGTTTTGAACTCGGGCGACATGGCTTCTTTGAAGCACACTGCTTTGGCAGCAATCACGTGCATCAAGGGGCCGCCTTGGCCGCCGGGGAATACCGCTGATTGCAGCTTCTTCTCGATATCGGCGTCGTTTTCAGCAGAAAGAATTACACCACTACGCGGGCCGCGCAGGGTTTTGTGGGTGGCGGAGGTGACTACGTGGGCATGCGGCAAGGGGCTGGGGTGCAGGGACTCAAACATAACGTGCGAAGAGGAGCAGTGATGCCACGGGTTTATGCGTTGAGGATGGGAAGGCGATGCTTGCCGGGCCACTATTAGCTAATAACAGTGGTGACGGCTGACCGGTCACCTTATTTTCTGGATTTTACGCTTGGCTGCGCGGCGGCCCGGGCTTTTGCCCAACCTTCCGTGTGCCAGCATGCAACAACCTGGGCATACGTTGTAATGCCCGACCATATTCATTGGCTCTTGGCGTTAGAAAGCGACCTTTTACAAGCGGTCGTTGGTTAACGCCGAACGAGGGTAATCAGGTGGTGCTATGAGGCACCGAGGCTGAATGCTTCTAGATGGCCTGATCGCTCGATAAATCGAGCACCTACAAGGGCTGGGTGCAGACACCGGGGTTGTAGGAGCGCAATTCATTGCGCGACCAGCAAGGGTGTGATTTAAATTTAGTGCTACTCTTCCAGCAACTCTCGCACCTGCTTTCCAAGCATCTCCGCGAACTGTTCAAGCACTGCCTTGTTGATGTGAGCTGTACTAAGCGCGTCAAAAAGCGTCTGCTTGTCTTCGATATATTCGTGAAGCATCTGGTTACGTAGCTGCCTGAGGGCTATCCATTGCTCTGAAGATCCCAGCTATCCGTACTTTTCCGCCTTTTCAAGATTAATAAGCAATGCCCTATCCGGTTCACCTAGCGCTTTTAGCAGTGCTGGCAACAGCCTGTCTCCGAGGGTATCTTGCAAACGGCAAAATCGACTGACAAATGCTTCTACTTTCATCGCTAATTCAGGTGTTTTATCAAGGTTACCAACAGCTTCATACGTTAGAAGTCCATCAAAAACCTGATTGTCTGCATATTCTAAATGCTTAATCTCTTTGTCGATTACACGGCTTAGAAATCTCAGCCGTTCTTGAATTCCTGGCGGTAAACTCACAGCGCTATTCCTTCCGACTTGGCAATCTGATGAATCATAGCTTTAGGTATATTGGGTGCGTCCAGAAGTACGTCTATTTTCCTGTCGCCCAATTGCTTGATGATTTTTGCCTGAAGCTGAGCAATGTCCCATGCAGGGTGCTCTACGACGCTATTAACTGACACCAGCAAGTCGATATCACCGCCTTTCGCCTTATCATCCGTTCTTGAACCAAACAGTGACACCTCTGCCCTGGATCCGAAAACTGCTCTGACTGATGCTTTGATTATCTGGATTTCGTGAGAATTCATTCTCATGGCGTTGTTACCTAATGATAATGCTGGCTCTGGCGATTGAGGCTGCTGATGACTGAGTTTGGCACAACCAGAGGCCTCCGGAGCAATAATAAGCATACATTCTCTTGATAATAGGTACTACGCTACCGAGCACCGAGAAACCGAAGGTAATTGCTGGTAGATGGCCTGATCGCACGGTAGGAGCTCAATTTATTGGGCGATCAGCAAGGATCGAGGCGCCGAGGATGAATGCTGGTAGACGGCCTGATCGCCCGACAAGTCGGGCTCCTACAGGGGCTGGGTACAGGGAGCGGGTGCTGTGGGAACCAGACTTCGTCTGACGATGTCAGTGCTTGGCTTCTTCCCATAACCGCGCAATGTCTTCTACCGTTAACCCCGTGGCTTCAGCAATTTGCTCTTTGCTGAGTACACCGAGGGCTAATAGATTGCGGGCCGTTGAGCGTTTGGCTTCTAATTGTCCCTCTTGCCGGCCTTCCTGACGACCTTCCTGACGCCCTTTTTCTTCCCAGCGCTCAGGCCATTGCTTAATGCGTTCTGCCAACATGTGATGCACCTCATGTAGCTCGTGTAAGTCGTTGAACTCGGGCAACTCCATTTCGGGCGCTCGGTTAGGCAGCAGTACTCGGCGTATCCATACTACAAACGCGCGACGAAGCGCTGTCTGTTCAGAGGCTTTAAGCCATTCTACCAGGCTACCCAGCACTTCCAGCATGTCTTGCTCGTCGCGGTTGTGCTCCAACCGGAAGAGCGCGGCGGCGACGTTGCGCATCCTGTCAGACCATTCAGGGTCGTTAACGATGGCACCTTCGTCCAACAGCAGATACTCAAGGTTAGGACGATAACGCTCTAACCCACCCGGCACCCATTCGACCAAGTCAGCAACATTTTGTGCCGCCGTCCATCGTTCTTCTCCATTGTAGAGTACAACGGGTAAAACGGGAGGTAGTTTACCACTGGGGGCAAAAGCTTTTTGCCGAATCAGATCTTGATAAAGCAGCCCCAGATAGCTCATTATCCGCACGGCCATGTGCTTGTCTTCACTGGATTGAAATTCCAGTAAAAGATAAACGTAAAGCCAACCATCGCCCCAACGTACGCGCCAAATAATGTCGTCCTCGCGGTCGCGTAGCTCGTCAGTGATATAGGAGCCGCTTACTTTTTCCAGCGTCGAGAAATCAATCTGCTCTACCCAGGCTTCTTTCACGAACCCGGTGAGCAGATCTTTAACCATCTCGGGGTGTGAGAAAAGCAACTTGTAGCTGTGGTCGTGGCGGTTGTGAATATGGCTGACCATGGGCTCTCCTTGCTGGATAACTAAAGTTTATCACAGCGAGTTTCGAGAACCAGAACACATCCAGCCATATGGGAACGTGGTGAAGGACCACACCGAGGAGCGCAACTTATTCGGCGACCAGCAAGGATCGAGGCGCCGAAGGCAAATGCTCCTAGATAGTCTGACCGCCCAACAAGTCGAGCTCCTACAGGAACTGGGTGCAGGCACCGGTTTTGGTAGGAGCCCAGTCCATTGGGCGATCAGGATGTATTGAGCTACCGTGTTTGATTACTTATAAACCGGCAGACGCTTACAAACTTCAGCCACTTTATCCAGCACCTTCGCTTCGATGGCGCTGGTGTCTTCGCCTTTGGCCAGTACATCGAGAATGTCGCAGATCCAGCCAGCTAGCTGGGTACACTCTTCTTCGCCAAAACCACGCGTGGTCACCGCCGGAGTGCCGATACGCAGCCCAGAGGTAACAAACGGGCTTTGCGGGTCGTTAGGTACGGCGTTCTTGTTCACGGTGATGTGGGCACGACCTAACGCGGCATCGGCATCTTTACCCGTTACGCCTTGCTTGATCAGCGAAAGCAGGAACAGGTGGTCTTCAGTACCACCGGAAACGATGTCGTAACCGCGATCAATAAATACCTTGGCCATGGCCTTGGCATTTTTCACTACCTGCTGCTGGTAGGTTTTGAACTCGGGTGCCATGGCTTCTTTGAAGCAGACTGCCTTGGCGGCGATCACGTGCATCAAGGGGCCGCCTTGGCCGCCGGGGAATACCGCTGATTGCAGCTTCTTCTCGATTTCGGCGTCGTTTTCAGCAGAAAGAATCACACCACTACGCGGGCCGCGCAGCGTTTTGTGGGTGGTAGACGTGACCACGTGCGCATGGGGCAAGGGGCTCGGGTAAACACCCGCCGCTACCAAGCCTGAGACGTGGGCCATATCAACCAGTAAGTAAGCGCCTACTTCATCGGCGATTTCGCGGAACTTGGCCCAATCCACAATTTGTGAATAGGCTGAGAAACCGGCGATGATCATTTTGGGCTTGTGCTCACGAGCCAGCTGAGCTACTTGGTCGTAATCGATCAGTTCTTGATCATTCAATCCGTACTGAATGGCATTGTAGTGCTTGCCCGAAAAGCTCGGCTTGGCGCCGTGGGTCAGGTGACCGCCAGCATCCAGGCTCATGCCTAAAATGGTGTCGCCTGGCTTAACCAATGCCTGGAAAACAGCGCTGTTGGCTTGCGAGCCCGAGTGGGGCTGCACGTTGACGTAGGTAGCGCCGAACAGCTCTTTGGCGTAATCGATCGCTAGGTTTTCAGCGATATCGACGAATTCACAACCGCCGTAGTAACGCTTGCCGGGGTAACCTTCGGCGTATTTATTGGTCAGCTGGCTGCCCTGGGCTTCGAGTACGCGGGGGCTGGCGTAGTTTTCGGAAGCAATCAGTTCGATGTGGGCTTCCTGGCGCGCCACTTCTTTCTGCATGGCATCAAACAGCACATCATCGAATCCGGCAATTGACATATCACGGCTGAACATCGGCGGGAACCTCGTAACGAGAAAGGATCATCATGGAAGAAGCGAGGCCGGTATCATAACGCAGCCTGACACTACTTTCATCGCATCCGCGTCAGGTCGTGCATGAGCGTGCTTCATGTTGCGCGAGCCAGCAAAGGCTGACCGATTGGGCAATAACGCTTTTCGGTGTCATTCCGAATAGCCTCTTCTTTGTCATTGCGAGCGAAGCGCGGCGATCTCGGGTTAGTCTGCCACCGCTGCTTGAGATTGCCACGTCGCTGCACTACTCGTAATGACATGGGGAGGTAGAGCGATTATCGTAATGATGCTTAACCTAACGAGCGGCTACCATGTATTCCAAACGCTTTAATCGTGAAGTGCATATTACTCGCCACGCAAGAGAGCGTATGCAGCAGCGGGGCTTAAACGAAGCGCAGCTCAGCGAACTGCTGGAAACAGGCAAGACACGTTTTAAAGATGAAACTAGACTATGGATAGCTAAAGCGTTCGTGCAGCGCACCGACAACCTTGTTTGTGCTGCAGTGGTATTGGAAGATCAGCTAATTGTAAAGACGGTGATGCACCATTTTGAATGGGAGGAAATGTCATGAGAACGACCTATGATGAGGCCGATGATATTTTAGTGCTCCATCTATCGGAGAAGCCTATTACCAAAGAGGTTTCTCAAGACTGGCATACGCATATCAGTTATGCCGAAGACGGCTCAATTGCTGAAATTGTTATCCTTGACGCGTCAAAGCAAGGAGCTTGGCCTTTGCTGAAGAGCCACGCTGCCTAGCTCTCCAGTCGTTGGCATCTTTCACTTCTTCCAACGCCCTTCTGGCATTATGATTGCTCGCTTTCTTAATCCCTTGAGAAAGCAGCGAAGCACCTCAGGCTTCCTGCCACCGCGGGCTGAGATTGCCGCGTCGTTGCACTCCTCGCAATGACATGGAGCGGTGTCATTGCGAACTCAGTTAAGCAATCTCAGTACTGCCCGCCCATTTGCATTTTCCTTCACTCTGAAAAATACTGTATATTCAT
>NZ_PJBT01000158.1:0-400 GCF_002836035.1 Halomonas sp. MES3-P3E
TCGCATTTACCGCCACCTCTTTCTAGCTCAGGTCATTGCACTGATCGGCACTGGCCTAACCACGGTTGCGCTGGCGTTACTGGCTCACGATCTCGCTGAAGGTCAGGCGGGTGCCGTGCTAGGCACGGCGCTGGCGATCAAGATGGTCGCTTACGTGGGCATTGCCCCTCTGGTCGGCGCCTATGCATCACGCCTGCCTCGGCGCACGTTTTTGGTTAGCCTGGACTTACTGCGTGCAGCCGTGGTTTGTGCACTGCCTTTTGTTACAGAAGTGTGGCAAATCTATGTGCTGATCTTTCTACTCAATGCTTGTTCAGCTGGCTTTACGCCCGTTTTCCAGGCGACGATACCTGACATTCTCGAAGACGAAGAGCAGTACACACGAGCATTATCCCTGTCA
>NZ_PJBT01000159.1:0-399 GCF_002836035.1 Halomonas sp. MES3-P3E
GGGCCTCTTTACCCTCCAGGATAAATGACGAACTGACTTCTAGCGCTCTGCAAAGCTTCGAGAGGTTGTGACCGGTGATTTTTACCCGCGGATCAGCCTCCCACTGGCTTACGGCGGGCCTTTTGACTCCGCATAGGTCGGCGAGCTTCTGTTGTGTGAAGCCTTTCTCTTTCCTGAGCGCCTTGATTCTTTGGGCCTGATTTTCCATGTAAGCGAGTTTACTACCTTGTAAGGTAAGTGTGATTACCATAATATTGGTAAGTACAGTTACATTTAGGGGCACGCTAATGCTTAAAGCAGACGTTATTGACTACTTCGGGGGCGTCGGCTCTGCCGCTAAGGCTCTTGGTATTACATCCAACGCCGTTAGTCAGTGGGATGACGCCGTTCCGCTTCTGC
>NZ_PJBT01000160.1:0-396 GCF_002836035.1 Halomonas sp. MES3-P3E
TTGCGTATCCTGGCGGCGGTCATGTTGATACTAATGGCACTGTATATCGCCAACTGGTGGAAGGGCTTGCTACGTATCGAGGCACTGGGGCGCGTCCTGTGGCGCCGCATCGAACCAATAGGCCGTCGCTTGATGCCTGTTGTAAAAGTACCCCAAGCATTCGCACTTGGCTCGCTATGGGGCTGGATGCCCTGTGGGCTAATCTATTCGATGCTGGCCTGGAGTCTTGCTGTAGCCGAGCCATTGCGTGCCGCCGCGATGATGGGGGCCTTTGGGCTCGGCACCTTGCCTGCCGTCCTAGCGACCGGAGTGGCAGCGCGCCGTGTCTCAATATGGATACGTAGCCCCGCGACTCGTACGCTAGCAGCGCTGCTGATTATTACGTTTGCCGTCTGG
>NZ_PJBT01000161.1:0-382 GCF_002836035.1 Halomonas sp. MES3-P3E
CCCGGTCCACGCGACCAGGGCGCCGGCGGTGATGACCCCCAGGTTGATCACCACGTCGTTGGCCGAAAATATCCAGCTAGCCTTCATATGAGCTCCGCCCCCTCGATGTTTGGATACCATCAGCAGACAGGCGGTATTGGCAATCAATGCGACGAATGCGATGGCTATCATCACCAGCGATTCAGGCTCACTACCGAATACAAAGCGCCTCACGACCTCTACGAGTACGCCAACAGCCAAAACCAGTTGGACCACACCAGCAACGTGCGCAACACGGACCTGCCTTTTCACGCTATGCCCAACCGCATAAAGAGCGAGTCCGTACACTGCCGCATCAGCAAAATTGTCCAGGGACTCTGCAATGAGGCCAGTTGACTGAGCC
>NZ_PJBT01000162.1:0-382 GCF_002836035.1 Halomonas sp. MES3-P3E
CGCCCAGTCCACCGGCCTGATTGGAGAATCCCTGGACAATTTTGCCGATGCGGCGGTGTACGGGCTTGCCCTTTATGCGGTTGGACATAGCGTGAAAATGCAGGTACGTGCCGCGCATCTTGCTGGTGTACTGCAACTGATCTTGGCTGTGGGCGTGCTCGTAGAGGTGGTGAGACGCTTTGTATTCGGTAGTGAGCCTGAATCGCTGGTGATGATGGCTATCGCATTCGTCGCATTGATTGCCAATACCAGTTGTCTGCTGCTCATATCCAAACATCGGGAAGGCGGGGCGCACATGAAGGCAAGCTGGATATTCTCGGCCAACGACGTGGTGATCAACCTGGGGGTCATCACCGCCGGCGCCCTGGTCGCGTGGACCGGT
>NZ_PJBT01000163.1:0-365 GCF_002836035.1 Halomonas sp. MES3-P3E
CTGTGCGCCCATCTGAAGCGGGCGTCGGGTCCGCTTACGCAAAAGGCGCCATTGTTGGGATGTATGCCAACGCAAGCGGGATCGGGCGGACTGTGTCTGAAGCTCCAGCCCTAGAGGGGATGTGTCCAGAAATAAGCTGGGTGCAGGCGGGAGCGTGGTCAGAAGTGTGCGAAGTGAATACAGATCCAGAAACCACCAACTGGTACCCACGCCCTCCTGGCGCCAGCGCGCAAACCTTTGTGCTGCGCGTGGTGGGTGAAAGCATGATGCCCGAGTACCCGCCTGGGCGGCTGATATTCGTCGACCCCGAGCAGGCGCCACTGCCCAATGATGATGTTATTGCCGTGATGACGGATGCCAACGAG
>NZ_PJBT01000164.1:0-350 GCF_002836035.1 Halomonas sp. MES3-P3E
ATCGATCCAGCCCATCGCCCGTTGCAGCACCAGGGTACGCAGCTGGCTGGCCAGCGAGTGGCGGATGCGTAGCGGGTTGCGGAAGTCGACCAGATTGTCTTCCAGCGCCTCGATCACGCCGCTGTTGTCGAGGGCTTCACGCAGCAGCAGGGCGCCGCTGTCGCTAGTGGTGCGCTGGCCGCTCAGCTCAACACGGACAGAGCCGTTGCACGAGGGCGACCAGGTCGTTAGGGTTTCACCCATGGCGAGTGGTCCTCTTGAATCGTGTTCTGGCAGGAACATCCTGATTCTACAAGAGAAAACCACTCGCCATCTTCGTTTTCAGGTCGGCCTCATGAATAAGCTGGGGT
>NZ_PJBT01000165.1:0-347 GCF_002836035.1 Halomonas sp. MES3-P3E
GCAAGCGCCCATAGATACGGTTTAGCGAGTGCTTGACCGTGCCAGGGGAGATGCCAAACGAGCGGGCGATCTCTTTGATGGTTTGCCCGCTGGCTAGCGCCATTAGGCATTCAGCTTCACGTGGCGCCAGCGCTTCGGGGTCGCCTTGGCGGCGTCTACCCTGCGCAGTGGCTTTCCAGTTTCCGTAAGTGAGTTGCATGATTGTCTCCTGCTGGTCTCTATGCTTACCAAGGTAAGCGAGCTTACAGGAAACGTCAAGAGTAAATAGTAACTGTGCTTACATATTCATTCGTAAGCACGCAAAAAAGCCCGCTTTAAAGGCGGGCCGTTATCGTTATTCCGATATT
>NZ_PJBT01000166.1:0-341 GCF_002836035.1 Halomonas sp. MES3-P3E
AAAACAGCCAACAGCTTGAGCCTAGTAGGCGTTTTATTGGTGATGCTGGCATTCGTGCAGGTGGGGCATACAGTAAACACCCCACGCCTCGTTCTGGCTGTCTTGCTGATCGTTCACCTGATGGCGGCAGCATTCTGGGTAGCCTCGCTGTGGCCGCTGTTCCACTTAGTGGGGCAACATTACAACCACGGCAATACCGCCCGCATTCTGACCCGTTTCGGGCAACTCGCCATGGGCGGAGTTGGCGTGTTGGTACTGGCGGGCGTCACTTTGGCCACGCTGCTAACAGGCGGTCTCACACCCCTGCTCACCACGGCATATGGACAGTTCTTGATCGGCAA
>NZ_PJBT01000167.1:0-330 GCF_002836035.1 Halomonas sp. MES3-P3E
ATGACAATGCATACTCACCAGTCACATCCCGATATCGTCAAGCGCCTGAACCGCGCTCGGGGGCACCTTTCGAGTGTGACCCAGATGGTAGAGGATGGACGCCACTGTCTGGACATCGCTCAACAACTCCATGCGGTAGAAAAAGCCATTCAGCAAGCTAAACGCACCTTAGTGCTGGATCACATCGACCACTGCCTAGACGAAGCCCTGGGTACTCAGAATCAAACGCAACGGGCACGGGCTGAAGAGTTCAAGACGATTGCACGCTACCTGTAAGCGCTTTTAGGCACCCCTCATTTGAGGAAGTTCTATGCTCGATGTACTCGCCCA
>NZ_PJBT01000004.1:0-89249 GCF_002836035.1 Halomonas sp. MES3-P3E
CTTTGG
The DNA here is from genome assembly GCF_002836035.1 of Halomonas sp. MES3-P3E. Lineage (NCBI taxonomy): Bacteria > Pseudomonadati > Pseudomonadota > Gammaproteobacteria > Oceanospirillales > Halomonadaceae > Halomonas > Halomonas sp. MES3-P3E. Next base: position 7 of record NZ_PJBT01000004.1, read on the forward strand.
TTTGGCGATGGGGCTGGTGATTATGCTATTTCTGGATGTGTGGCTGGGCTAACTTCACGTTAACCGATGACATCCGCGCCACCGTGGGGGCCAGAGTGCTCACACAGGCGATGGTCGCTCAGCACGTCAATAATATGGCACTGGCCAATATTGCCTCCCGCGCACTGATTGATCATGCGCTGCAGCTCATCGCGCACCGCGGTTAGCCGCGCAAGCCGTGCTTCTACTTCGGCTAGGTGATGTTTGGCCAAGGTGTCGACCTCTTCGCAAGGCATGGCGGGATAATCCGCCATTTGTAAAAGCTCCCGTACCGCCTCAACCGAAAAGCCAAAATCCCGCGCATGACGAATAAACGTTAATCGACGGACAGCCGACGCCGTATAGCGGCGCTGGTTGCCTTCGTTGCGCGGTGCTGAAGGCAGTAGACCAATGCGCTCGTAATAGCGCACCGTTTCCGGTTTGCAGCCGGACTCACGTGCCAATTCACCAATGCCAATGTAGCGCTCAGTGGGGGAGAGCGCTGGGGAATGTTCTTTCATTGCTTGAACCTCTAGTCGCTACAGGTATTACGCTGTTCTTAAGATAGTCGAACTGGGAGTTCCATGCGATGAGTCATACGCCCCCTACTAAAACCACGCAAGACAAGACCCCTCAAGCGACGCCCACGCCCACCACCCTGCGTGTACAGGGCATGGATTGTGGCGGCTGCGAGCGTAAAGTCGAAGCGGCGCTAACGCGCTTACATCATGTCGAAGAAGTCTCCGCGAGTTCTGTTACCGGCTCGGTGCGATTGACCGCGCTGCCTGGGAAAACGCTGCCCCATGCCGAGATAGAGTCGACCATCACTGCGCTGGGTTACCAGGTAATTGATGAGTCGGCGAACACGGCTGAAGCGACAACACGTACCCCTTGGTGGAAAACGCCTAAAGGGCGTTTAGTGCTTGTTAGTGGGGTACTGCTGGCGCTTGCTTGGGCGCTTAAATTTGCCTGGCCTAGCCTGGGCACTTGGCCGTTTGTCGTCGCGACGGTGGTTGGCCTTGTGCCGATTGTCCAGCGTGCTGGGCAGGCGTTGAAGATGGGGAACCCCTTCACCATTGAGATGCTGATGAGCATTGCCGCCATTGGGGCGCTGGCGATTAACGCCGCCGCCGAAGCCGCGGTCGTGGTGTTTCTGTTTGCGGTGGGGGAAATGCTGGAAGGCGTTGCCGCCGCCCAGGCGCGGCGCAGTATTTCCGCGCTTTCTAAGCTGACGCCCTCTACCGCGCGATTAATGGAGCAAGGCAATATTCGTGACGTCGCTGCCGCTTCGCTTCAGCCCGGCCAGCGGGTGCAAGTACGCCCAGGCGACCGGTTACCCTGCGATGGGCTCATTATGGCGGGATGCTCCTCAATTGATGAATCGCCAGTCAATGGTGAATCGGTGCCGAGTGAGCGTGGCGAAAGGGAGGGGGTGTTTGCGGGCACCGTCAACCTAGACGGCGTGCTGGAGGTCGAGGTAACTAAAAGTGCAGAAAACAACACGATTGCCCGAGTGATCAAGCTGGTGGAAGAGGCCCAGGCGGCGAAAGCACCGGTGGCGCGTTTTATCGACCGCTTTGCTTTTTACTACATGCCTGCGGTGGTGGCAGTAGCGCTGCTGGTCGCTATTATACCGCCGCTGGTGTCGCCAATGCTGTGGTCGGAATCCATCTACCGCGCCCTGGCGCTGCTGTTGATCGCTTGCCCCTGTGCGCTGGTAATCTCGACTCCCGCGGCCATTGCAGCAGGCTTGTCGGTGGGCGCTCGTCATGGCCTGTTGATGAAAGGCGGCGCGGTGTTAGAGCAGTTAGGCAAGCTGAAACGCGTCGCGCTGGATAAAACCGGTACGCTCACCGCAGGCACGCCCTCGGTGACCGATGTGGAGAGCTTTGAAACTGACGGCAGTGTTGATAAAAACAGTCGGGATGAAGTAGTGCGTCTCTCCGCTGCGCTGGAGCAGGGCTCGAGCCACCCCCTCGCCGTGGCGATTAGTGATTATTTTCACCGGCAGCAGGATGCTCCGCTGCCTACTGTGCAAGGTGCCCATGCGCTAGCAGGGCATGGCGTTGCTGGGCGGGTGGATGGGCGTGAGTTAATGCTGGTAAGTCCGCGCTACTTGCAACGTTTCAACAGGCCCACCAGTGAAGGCGATAAGCGCATTGCCGCGCTGGAAGCGCAGGGCAAAAGCGTGGCCGTCTTGATCGAAGTAGACAGAGAGAACGAGCGCCCGTTAGGTCTGATCGCCCTGCGTGATGAGCCGCGTGAAGATGCTCGCGAAGGACTTCAAGCGCTTGAGCGCCTAGGCGTACAGGCCGTGATGCTCAGTGGAGACAACGCCCGCACCGTGGCCGCCATTGGTGAGCAGTTGGGCATTGAAGCTGAAGGCGAGCTGATGCCCGAAGACAAAGCCCAGCGTGTGCGCCAGTGGCAGGCACAAGGTCTTGGGCCGATAGGTAAAGTGGGCGATGGTATTAACGACGCACCGGCGCTCGCGGCAGCGGAAGTAGGTATTGCGATGGGCAGCGGCACCGATGTGGCGCTAGAAACCGCCGACGCCGCTTTGCTTAAAAACCGCGTAGTGGGCATTGCCGAAATGATTGCGCTCTCCCGGGCCACCATGCGCAATGTTAAAACCAATGTGGCCTTGGCGCTTGGCTTTAAAGCGCTGTTTCTGGTCTCTACCGCGCTGGGGATTACGGGGATGTGGGTCGCTGTAATGGCGGACACCGGGGCAACTGTGCTGGTCACCCTCAATGCGTTGCATTTATTGCGTTACCGCTTTAACGACGTTTAAACCCTCTAGTTAGCCTTGAACGTACTCGACCAACGCCTGGGCAAAGGAATCGGTGCTGCCGGTGCCGCCCATGTCGGGGGTAACCATATCGCGGCGGGTTTCCAGTACGGTGCGAATGCCCTGGCGGATAGCGTCGCCTTTCTCGTTCATGCCCAGGTGATCGAGCATTTGCGCGGCAGCCAGCAGTAGGGCACAGGGGTTAGCAATGTTTTTGCCTTCGATATCTGGCGCGGAGCCGTGCACGGCTTCAAAGATTGCCGCTTTTTCGCCGATATTCGCCCCAGGCGCCAGGCCCAGTCCACCCACTAGACCTGCACATAGGTCAGAGAGAATATCGCCAAACAGGTTGGTAGTGACCACCACATCAAACTGATGCGGGTTCATCACCAGTTGCATGCAGGCGTTATCGACGATCATCTCCTGAAATTCGATCTCGGGGTACTCTTTGGCGATCTCACGCGCCACGTCCAAGAACAGCCCAGAGCTGGTTTTGATGATGTTGGCTTTATGTACCGCGGTGACTTTTTTGCGGCCGTTGTTTTTGGCCAGCTCAAAAGCGTAGCGCACAATACGCTCTGAGCCTTTGCGGGTAACTTTGATTACCGAAATGCCGGTATTGCCGTCGTCGATCATTTCCTGACCGTCGGAAAGGTAGGCGCCTTCGGTGTTTTCGCGCACGGTGATCATGTCGATATCGTCGTAGCGCGAGCGGGTGCCGGGGAAGCTAATCGCCGGACGCACGTTGGCGTAAAGATCAAAGTGGCGGCGTAGCTGTACGTTGATTGAGGAGAAGCCCTTACCAATCGGCGTGGTCAGCGGGCCTTTTAGGGCAATGCCGTATTTTTCGATGGCATCCAGCGATTCCTGGGGAATCAGCGTGCCGTGCTTTTCAAGCGCGCCCAGGCCGGCGTCAATATGTTGGTAATTCAAGCCGCAATCTAACGCGTCGAGTACTCGTAGCGTGGCCTGCATAATTTCGGGGCCGATACCGTCGCCTTTGATGACTGCAATAGATTGGCTCATGTGCTGCTCCTCTTTAATCGGCAGGCTTATTCGGCATGCTTATGGGGCAAGGAATGGCGTGCCGCTTCAACGTGAAAAGTTGGGATTAAATGTCTCTTTTAGCGGTGCAATGGTACGCCAAATTGAACCTAGAGGGCACCCTGCAAAGGGTGTAGGGCGGGTGCAGTCAACAATAATTGCTGCTAGAATGCGGCGGCTTATTACAACGCGATTAAATATAGCGTTCTTCTGACAGCAAGGCATAACGGCAATGACCTTTTCAAATTCAACACAAGCATTACCCACTTCAGGGCTGATGACTCCGCCCTAGGTTTCCCCCTCCCCAAGCGATACGTCTAGACACGTTAATTGCGTTGTCATGGCGTTACGGCATGCTATTGCCATTCTTCCGCCGATTGGCGGGCCGAACCTTAGATTGCTCCAGCACTGGCTCATTAGTCTGATACCGCGCGTCTTGCGTGCGCCACTGTGTCGCGTCGAGGGTTTGTACTATTTTAACCTCCAGCCATGGACTCCCTGAATGTCTCTCTATAGTAAGCAAGAGTGGTTTTCCAATATTAAAGGCGACACGCTCTCGGGAATCGTGGTCGCCCTTGCGCTGATTCCCGAGGCGATTGCCTTTTCAATCATCGCAGGCGTTGACCCCAAAGTTGGTCTTTATGCCTCCTTCTGTATCGCGGTGATTATTGCCTTCACCGGTGGTCGTCCCGGCATGATTTCAGCGGCAACCGGCGCTATGGCGTTACTGATGGTGACGCTGGTGCGCGAACATGGGCTTGAATATCTACTGGCGGCAACGCTGCTTACCGGTGTACTGCAGATTATAGCCGGTTACCTGAAACTCGCGGATTTGATGCGCTTCGTGTCGCGCTCAGTGGTTACCGGGTTTGTGAATGCGCTGGCGATTTTGATCTTCATGGCACAATTGCCGGAATTGACCGACGTGACCTGGCATGTTTATGCCATGACGTTGGCGGGCTTGGGCATTATCTATCTGTTTCCCTATTTACCCGTCATCGGTAAATCGATTCCTTCACCGTTGGTCTGCATTGTGGTGCTAACCGCGGTCTATATGATTAGTGGGATGGATATCCGCAGTGTCGGTGATATGGGTGAACTGCCCGATACGCTGCCTGTTTTTCTGTGGCCCAGCGTGCCGCTGAATCTGGAAACACTATGGATTATTTTACCTTACGCGTTGATGCTGACTGTGGTGGGCCTGCTTGAGTCGATGATGACCGCCACCATTGTGGATGACCTGACCGATACACCGAGTAATAAAAATCGCGAGTGTAAAGGGCAGGGGATTGCCAATATAGGTGCCGGGCTGATGGGCGGCATGGCTGGCTGTGCCATGATCGGTCAATCAGTTATTAATATTAAGTCCGGTGGCCGGACGCGATTATCGACGCTGATTGCTGGCGTGGTGCTCTTAATGATGGTGGTCTTCCTGTCAGATTGGGTGTCGCAGATACCCATGGCGGCGCTGGTGGCGGTAATGATCATGGTATCAATCGGCACCTTTAGCTGGGAATCGATCCGGGACCTGAAAAAACACCCCCTAAGCACCAATATCGTCATGTTGGCTACTGTGGCGGTCACGGTTAGCACACACAACTTGGCTATCGGCGTATTTGTCGGTGTGCTGTTGGCGGCGCTGTTCTTTGCTAACAAAGTGGGCAACATTCTCTACATCGGTTCAAAAGAGATCGAAGCGGGCAAAGAGCGTGAATATCAAATAGTCGGCCAAGTGTTCTTCGCCTCTTCTGAGCGTTTCACGGCCGCTTTCGATCTCAAGGAAAGTATCGAGAAAGTGACGATTGATCTTTCCCGTGCACACTTTTGGGATGTGACTGCCGTACAAGCGCTGGACCGGATCGTGATTAAATTTCGCCGTGAGGGTACTGAAGTAGAGCTTGTTGGTTTGAGCGAGGCCAGCGCGACGGTAGTGGATCGCTATGCGGTTCATAACGACCCCGAAGCGGTTGAAAAATTGATGGGCGGCCACTAACCAACGCAAGGAGCGCAACATGACAGATCAAGTATTAGCCGCTATTGACGGCTCCCAGTTTTCAGAAGGCGTCTGCGATTACGCCGCCTGGGCAAGCTTGGCCATGGATGCACCGTTAACCTTTGTGCATGTGGTCGACAATCATTCAGGCGTACCCGAAGAGCAGAACCTTTCCGGCAACCTGCGTTTCGGCGCCCGCGAACGGCTGATGAAAGAGCTTTCCGAACTTGATGAGCAGCGCGCGAAGGTGAATCGCGAGCAAGGCAAGTTGATGTTGGAAGCCGCCAAAGAGCGCGCAATAGAAGATGGGGTCAGCGACCCCGCCACGCGCCAGCGCAATGGCACCCTGGTGGAAAGCCTGTTAGAGCTTGAGAAAGACATACGTTTGCTGGTAGTGGGCAAGCGCGGTGAAACCGCCCACCAAGCCAGTGGGCATCTGGGTTCTAACCTTGAGCGGGTGGTGCGTGAACTGCACCGCCCGATCCTGATGGTGCCGAAAACCTTCAAGCGGCCTGAAAAGATATTGATAGCCTTTGACGGCAGCAAAACCGCCCGAAAAGGCGTCGAGATGCTGGCCCGTTCGCCGCTGTTTGCAGGCACCGAGTGCCATGTGCTGATCGTGGGTGCAGAAACGGCTGAACGCCGCTCCGAGCTTGAGTGGGCGTTAAGCACGTTGCGTGAAGCTGGCCACCAGGCCGAAGGCGCTATTCGTGCTGGCGAGGTAGATGAAGCCCTGCAAGCCTACGAAAAAGAGCACAGCATTGACCTGCTGGTGATGGGCGCCTACGGGCACTCGCGTATTCGCCACTTGCTGGTAGGTAGCACAACCACGGCCATGCTACGTGGTAGCCGCATACCGGTACTGATTTTGCGCTAAGGCTCACTAAACAGCAGCGCATCACCGTTTAGCTCGCATTGCGACTTCTTCTCTGCAGCCGGCCCTCGTAATTTGAGTGGCCGGTTTTTTTGTATTTAATTAGCGTTAAGGTGGCTTATTTAACAATGCTAATGTTGCAATGCGGTTCTATGCTGATAGTCAGGTTGTTATCTATTCACACACTGGAATAGTGCGAGGAGCCTGCCTTGAATATGCCTACCTTAGAGAGAACAGTCCCTGTTGGCTTCGATGAAGCCTCTCCTTCCCATCGTTTTGTCGCCGAGTTGCTGGCCCAAGCCGATATTCAGTTGGATGGCCGACGATCCTGGGACATACAGCTAAAAGCACCCGGTGTTATCGATAGCGCCCTTTCGCGAGGTAACCTCGGGCTTGGCGAAAGCTATATGAAAGGGGATTGGGACGCTGCGCAACTAGACGAGCTGTTTTACCGCTTAATGCGTGCTCAGCTTGGGCAGCGTATCAAGCCTACCCAACTAGTGTATTACTCGTTACGTTCGCGCCTGCTGAATCGCCAAACCGTTAAGCGCGCATGGGAAGTGGGCGAAAAGCATTACGATCTGGGTAATGACTTCTATGCTGCCATGCTTGATCAACGCATGACGTATACCTGCGGTTACTGGAAACATGCTCAAACGTTGGATGAAGCCCAGGAAGCCAAGCTAGATCTCATTTGTCGAAAACTTCAATTGAAACCAGGTATGCGCGTGCTGGATATCGGCTGCGGTTGGGGAAGCTTTATGGCCTACGCTGCCGAGCATTACGGCGTTGAATGCGTGGGCCTTACGATCTCTAAGGAGCAAGCCGAGTTCGGGCAGCGGCTGATCAAAAAAGGCCTGCCGGTTGAGTTTCGCTTGCAGGATTACCGTAATGAGCACGAGCAGTTTGACCGCATTGTCAGCATCGGCATGTTTGAGCACGTGGGGCATAAAAACTATCGTGAATTTATGAGTGTCGCCAACCGTTGCTTAAAAGATGATGGGCTGTTTTTGCTGCATACCATTGGCAAAAATCTAAGTAATACGGTCACCGACCCCTGGATTGATAAGTACATTTTCCCCAATGGGGAGCTGCCCACCATGGGGCAAGTCACGGACGCTGCTGAAGCGCTTTTCGTGGTAGAGGATGTACATAACTTTGGGGCTGATTACGACCGTACGCTGATGGCTTGGCATCAAAACTTTGAGGCTCACTGGCCGACGTTTAAAGACCAGTATGGCGAGGGGTTTTATCGCATGTGGCGCTACTATTTATTAAGCTGCGCTGGTGCTTTCCGCGCTCGGGAAATCCATCTCTGGCAGTTGGTGATGAGCAAGCAGGGGGTGTTGGGGGGCTATCACCGCATCAGTTAATGTATTTTCTCTGGCAATAGCTTGCTAGGCACCCAGCGTAAGAATGCCACCATGCCAAAGAGTTCGATGAGTGATTGAAACACAATCACGACTACCGCGGCCTGCCAAGCGCTGGGTAGCGTCAGGGCGATAGGCAGCATTACAAAGGAGTTACGCGTGCCAAAGCTAAAGGCCAGGGTTCGGGCGCTAGCGGTGGGCAATGCAAACAGCTTGCCTAGCCCTTTGCCCAGCAGTGCCGCGAAGAGTAAAAAACCGATAAAGATAAAGACGACCTGAGCCAACACCTCGCTAAGCTCGATCACAGTGTGAACCTGCGAAGCGGCAATCATAAACACCACCAGCGCCAATAGCGGCACGGGCAGCAGCCCCAGGCAGGCAACGCTGCGTTTAATGCTGCGGCGGCCTTGGGCTAGGTATTCAGTCAGCCAAGCGAGCACTAACGGCGTAATAATAAGGCCGGTAAAGGCACTCAGTAGCTCTTTAGAAAGCGTTAACTGAAACCATTCACTGCCTAAAAACAGCCAAAGATAAATCGGTAGCGCAACCATCTGCACCAGCAGCAGTAGCGGGGTGGCAGCCATCGCCCGGGCGGCATCGCCTTTGCCTAAATGCGTAAAGGTGATAAACCAATCGGTGCAGGGTACTAGCAGTACCAGCAGAACGCCTGCCAGCACTGCGGAAGAAAGCGGTAGCCACAAAACGAAAAGCGCTAAAAAAGCGGGAATGGCGATAAAGTTGCCGGTTAGTAACGCCGCCATAAAGCGCTTGTCAGTGAAGCTGCGGGCAATGTTCAGTAAGGGGATTTGAGTAAAGGTGGCATACAGTAGTATGCCTAATAGAGGCCATACTAACGGCGCTAGGCGCTGAGCAAATCCCGGCGCCCCGATGCCTAGTGCTAAACCCAAGCCAATGAATACCAGATAGAGCCAAGACTGATACTGTTCCATCTGATCGCGCATACTGGCTCATCCTTTGGCTGACGGTTTTGCTAACGAGAAAGCGCCATGCGTTCACCCACAACGGCGGCACCCAGCCAAAGCGGCAGGCTGACCACTATATAAACCAGCGCCATAGCTGGTTTGCCCACCTGCACCAGATACAGCGTCTCTAAGCTAAACAGCGAAAAGGTGGTAAAGCCCCCGCAAAACCCGGCGACCAGTAACGGTTGCAAACGCGCGAGTGGGCTGTGGGGTGAGCGCGAGAAGGTGGCAGCCAACCAGCCGATTAAACAAGAACCCAGCACGTTGACGATAAGTGTTCCCCACGGGAAATAACCCCCTAATGCCGCCTGCGATAACAGCGAAACGCCGTAACGTAGCACGCTGCCGACGCCGCTGCCGATGCCCACCGCAAGGTACGCTCTCCAGGCACTCATAAGTTCGCTCCTGACAGAGAAGCGCCTGATAACAACCAGCCAAAGGTGACCATGGCTAAGCCAAACAGCAGCGTGGCCCCTACATTCACGCTGGCGCGCAGTTGCTGGCCGCCTTGCCATAGCTCGATGGTCTGCAAGCTAAAAGAAGAAACGGTGGTGTAGCCACCCAGTAAACCGGCGACAGTGAACAGCCATAAAGGTGAGGGGGCGTTGGCGATACCTAGGCTGCCGAGTAGCCAGCCCGCTAGAAACGCGCCGCTGGCATTAACCGCCAGGGTTCCCCAGGGAAAGGCCTTACCGAGATAGCGGGCCAGTAGATTGGAAACCGCAAACCGCCCCATGCCACCCAGCGCGCCGCCGAGTGCGACTAACAGTACGCTTGTTAAGCCATCACTCATGCTTCCCCCTTAGGCGCTCAATAAATAGGCCGCCCAGTTTAGCATGTGCGTTTTATAGCGTCCGAAGCACGCAAGAGCGTTTTAGGGTGTCGCACGTCAATCAGTTGGTGTAGAAAAGGTCGAGAATATAACAACAATGTTGATGCCCCCGCTCAAGGAGAAGTACTCCATGTCAGATCGCGTGTTGGCCGCTATCGATAGTTCTCAGTTTTCAGAAGGTGTGTGTGATTATGCGGCCTGGGCCGCTAAAGCGCTGAATGCGCCGCTTAGTTTTATCCACACCGTCGATAATCATCACGCCCAGGTAACCGAGCCGGATTTAACCGGTAACCTAGGATTAGGTACCCGAGAGCACCTGCTGGAAAAACTCTCGGGTATAGAAGAGCAGCATGCCAAAGTCTCCCGTGAACGCGGGCGACTACTGTTAGACGCCGCCAAAGAGCGTGCGATAAGCGCGGGCGTTGCCGAGCCGCAGTGCTTGCAGCGCAACGGTACGCTGGTGGAAACGTTAGTCGAGAACGAAAAAGAGGTGCGCTTGCTGGTAGTCGGCAAGCGGGGCGAAACGGCGCACCAAGCCAGCGGCCATTTAGGCTCCAACCTTGAGCGTGTGGTGCGGGAAATGCACCGGCCGATTCTTATGGTGCCGAAACAGTTTACCCAGCCGCATAACGTGATGATGGCATTCGATGGCAGTAACACCGCGCGTAAAGGCGTGGAAATGCTGGCTAAAAGCCCACTATTTGAGGGCGCCACCTGCCACGTGGTGATTGTGGGTGCGGAAACCGCAGAAAACCGCTCGCAGCTAGCCTGGGCATTAGAAACACTGCGCGAGGCCGGTCACACTGCCGAAGGGGCCATCCGCTCTGGCGAAGTAGAAAAAACGCTACGTGCTTACAAACAAGAGAACGGCATTGATATGTTGGTGATGGGGGCCTACGGCCACTCGCGAATTCGCCACCTATTGGTCGGCAGTACTACCACCGCGATGCTGCGTAAAGCGCAGCTGCCGGTGTTGATTTTGCGCTAATCCATGTGAGAAATACCGAAAGTAGAGCTGGGTGTGCAATATTTGTCTTCGATACGCTTGCTGGCGACGTAGATGAATCCCTGCTTGAGTCAGGCTACATCGCCAGTTGAGGTTTAGGTGGCAGCGGCGGTTACAGCGTCAGCTCTGCTTCCTTGGAAGATAATCCCTTTGCCACCGTTTGATCGGTGAAATTGATACCCGCGATGATCGCCTTGAGCGATGCACTTACCGTATCGCTGTCCTCGGCTACCGCGCAGAGCCGCTGACCATCGATATTAAGCTGCACAAAGGCAATGGCATTGGCCTCGCTGCTGGCACCGAGAGAGTGCTCGCTGTAATCGATAATGCCTACGCTGCTGCCGGAGTGACGTTGCCACGCATCGGTAAACGCGGACATCGCGCCGTTGCCCTTGCCTGAAAGGCGTAGCGTTTCGCTACCTTGTTGCAGCGTGACTTCAATGCCTTCCTGCTGACCCTTGGAAAGCCGGTAGTCGACTAGCGAGAGCGGTGCTTCCTGGGTGAAGTGATCAAACATCACCTGGCGAATCATTTCGCTGGAGAGTTCGCTGGCGCGTTTTTCGCTCTCTTGCTGCACGTAAGGCGCCAAGGCCAGCATCATCCAACGCGGCAGGTTAATGCCGTAATCGCGTTCCAGCAGGAAGGCCATGCCCCCCTTACCGGACTGGCTGTTGACGCGAATGACGGCCTGATAGTCGCGACCGATGTCATGGGGATCAATGGGCAAATAGGCCACTTGCCACGGCTCGTCGGGCTTCTGGTGCTTGAGTGATTTACGGATCGCATCTTGGTGACTGCCTGAGAAAGCGGTGTAGACCATCTCGCCCACCCAGGGGTGGCGTGGGTGAATCGCAATCCCGGTGCACTCGTTGACGACCTGAATGATTTCATCAGGATTGGAAAGATCCAGCTCAGGATCAATGCCTTGGCTATAAAGGTTCATCGCCAGGGTGACGATATCCATATTACCGGTACGCTCGCCATTGCCCAGCAGGGTGCCTTCTACCCGCTCGGCACCGGCCAGCAGGGCAAGCTCGGCGGAGGCGACAGCGCCACCGCGGTCGTTGTGGGTATGCACCGAGATGATCACACTGTCGCGGCGGCTGATGTGCTGGCAGAAGTACTCAATCTGGTCGGCGTGATGGTGCGGCCCAGCCACTTCCACCGTGGTCGGCAGGTTGAGAATGCATTTGTTGTCCGGCGTTGGCTGCCAAACATCCAAGACTGCTTCGCAGACCTCCAGGGAAAAATCGATTTCGGTGCTGGAAAAGCTTTCCGGTGAGTACTGAAAGCGCCAGTCAATGTCCGGGTAACGGTCGGCGTAGGTCTTAACCCAGGTGGCGCCCTGTACCGCGATATCCACAATACCGGCGCGATCCATCTCAAAGACACGTTCGCGCTGAACCGTTGAGGTGGAGTTGTAGAGGTGAACAATGGCGCGTTTGGCGCCTACCAGCGAGGCAAAGGTCTTTTCGATCAGGTGTTCGCGACACTGCACCAGCACCGCAATGGTGACGTCATCGGGAATTTGATCCTCTTCGATCAGCCAGCGCACGAAGTCGTAGTCCGGTTGGCTGGCCGAAGGAAAGCCCACCATGACTTCTTTGATACCTACTTTAACGATCTGATGCCAGAAGCGCTGTTTCTGCTCAACGGTCATCGGCTCAAGTAACGCCTGGTTACCGTCGCGTAGGTCTTCGCTCACCCAGATCGGGGCGTGATCAAGGTCACGATCCGGCCATTGGCGATTGAAGGCAGGCACACGGGGCGCAGGGCGATATTTGCGATGATCAAAAGCAGACATGGTGGTTTCCTAATCGTAGCTGGGTGATTGAGTCGGCTGCTTGTGGCGACCGTGCTAACGTGTTCACTGCTTTTGGCAGCTTCCTTAGTGTAAAAGGTTTGCCGCGCTAGGTTCTTGCGAAGATAGGGTTAACAAGAACATAATTGGCATAATATATCGTTTTGATTAACTATTTTGGTAGGAGCTGCCTGTTATGTCCGTGTCGCCATTGGTGTTGGATCGTTTCGATCGTCATATCTTGGATATAGTGCAGCAGGAGGGGCGTATCAGTAATCAGGAGTTGGCCGACCGCATTGGGCTTTCACCTTCGCCGTGTTTGCGCCGGGTGAGGGCACTGGAAGAGCATGGCTTAATCCTGCATTACCGTGCCGAGGTAGATTCCCGCCAGCTGGGTTATCAACTGATGGCGCTTTTGCATATTTCCATGGATCAGCACACGCCGGAGCGCTTCGATAATTTTGAGCGCCATATTCGCGAGATACCCAACGTCATTGAGTGTTTGATTATTACCGGTCAGGCGGCGGATTTTCAGCTCAAGATTCTGGTGCGCGATATGGATGACTATCAGCACCTGCTCCTGCACGTGATCAACCGGATTGAAGGCGTGACGGGGGCGCACACCAGCTTTGTCCTGCGGCGGGTCTTTGAACATCGCCCGGTGCCTACCGATCGGCTTTGATAGCCTTAATGCTTTTGGCATGGTCAAAGGTAAGCTAAGCGGTTTAGACTGCTTTTTTTCTACTTATTGGGAGTTTGCACTATGACGATTCAGCGCCACGATACGAAAGCCCGCATGAGCCGTGCGGTGATTCACCAAGGGGTTGCCTATTTGTGTGGTCAAGTGGCTGGCCCTGAGGCCCGTAATGGCGATATTACCGCGCAAACCGAAAGCATGCTGGCGCGGGTAGATGCGCTACTGAAAGAGATTGGTTCAAGCCGTGAACAGTTGCTTAGCGCGACGGTTTACCTAAAAGACGGCAGCGACGTTGCTGCCATGAACGAAGTATGGGACGCCTGGGTACCGGTAGGCTACGCCCCGGCGCGCACCTGCGTGTGCGCACCGCTGCCAGCTGATGAGCTGAAAGTGGAAATTACCGTCACCACCGCCGTCAGTGAGTAAACACCCACTACTCACTTGCCGGGCTTTTCCACCGGAAAGCGGGTGTCGCGCAGGCTGTCTTTGATTTTCTTGAGGTGGGGTAAGAAGTCTTCACCACGCCTCAGGGTCACTCCGGTGGCCAGCGCATCAATCAGCGTTAATTGGATTACCCGCGAGGTCATCGGCATGTAGTGGTCGGTGTCTTCGGGCGTGGCCACTTCAAGCGTGGCAGTACACTCATGCGCTAACGGTGAATTGGGCGCGGTGATGCCCAGAACCACGGCGCCGGCATCCCTCGCCAAGCGGGCAATATCCACTAGTTCCCGGGTGCGGCCGGTGTAGGAGATAATCACTACCACATCACCGGTATGGCAGGCGGCGGCGACCATGCGTTGCATCAGCACGTCTATGTAGGCCATCACCGGCAGGTTGAAGCGGAAGAACTTGTGTTGGGCATCCTGGGCCACTGCGCCAGAAGCGCCCAAACCAAAAATGTGGATCTGTTTTGCCTGGGTGAGGTAGTCGACCATGCGCTCGATGGCGGCCATGTCGATTTCACGCTGTGCTTCGTCTAGTGCGGCTATGGTGGCGCCAAAAATTTTTTGGGTGTACTGGGTGGCGGTGTCGCCGGGCTCCACGGCTCGGGTGACATAGGGCGTGCCTCCGGCCAAACTCTGAGCGAGTTTGATTTTGAAATCAGGGTAGCCTTTGGCGCCAAAGTTGCGGCAAAAACGGTTAACCGTGGGCTCACTAACGCTTGCCGCTTGCGCTAAGCTGGCAATGCTAAGGCTGGTAGCGACCGTCGGGTCCTCAAGAATTACATTGGCGACTTTACGCTCCGAGCGGTTGAGTTCTTCTAAACGTTCGCGTAAGCGGTCAAGTAAGTCATGAGCCATTAACGGCCTCCCTAGGAGAAGTAGAAAGAAGCGGCTGCCATTCGCTGCACCAGGTCACAAAGGCCTCGGCAGGCAGCGGGCGAGCGTAAAAGTAACCTTGTGCAGCCTCACAGCCAATTGAGCTTAAATACGCCGCTTGGGCGGAATTTTCGATGCCTTCTGCCACCACATCGCAACCCACACTATGTGCAAGCTGGGTGATCGTTTGCGCCAGTTGGCGATCAATGGCGCTGGTTTCAAGATCCATCACAAAGGCACGATCGATTTTGAGTGTCGAGAAGGGCAGCGTTTTAATATACGCCAGCGACGACTGGCCCGTACCAAAATCATCAATAGCAACAGCTATATTCATTTTGGCCAGCTGCGCGAGCTGTTGGCGAGCGTGATCCATATCGCTCATCAGCCCGGATTCTGTCACTTCCAGAGCAAAAAAGCGCTGGGGGATCTGCTGCTCTTCAAGCCGCGCCAGTAGCTGTTGGGCAAAGTCTTTACGCGTTAGCTGGCGTGCGGCAACATTGACGGCAATATGGAAGTCATCATTGAGCAGCCCTTGCGCCCGCCAAAGGGTGATGTAGCGCATCGCCTCATTGAGCACCCAATCCCCGATGGCAAGAATATCACCGCTGGCTTCTGCCAGGGGAATAAACTCACCAGGGGAGATAGCACCGAACTCTGGATGGTGCCAGCGAAGGAGCGCTTCTGCGCCTATAATTTTGTGATCGGCCAGCGATAGTTTGGGCTGGAATGCGAGCGACATTTCACCCCGTTCGGTGGCGCCGCGTATCGCCTGCTGAATATGTAGCTGATGGCGCTGCTTCTCCTCAATCGCTGGCGTATAACATTGTACGCGTAGCGACCCTTGGGGCGGCAACGCTAAGGCAGCCATATGCACCAGGCGCTCAGTCTCAAAATAGCCCGTTTCACCGCTAATCCCGATACGTGCGCTAAGAGGAAGCAGCAGCTCATCCAATGCCTGATCTTGCTCAAAGCAGCCCAGTAGCTGTTCAGCCAGTTGCATCAGCTTGGCAGAGTCTGCCGTTGGCGTGATGACCAGTAACTCGCTGCCACCCCATAAACCAAGCAGGCAATCAGCGCTGAGCTGTTGTCGCAGCTGCTGGCTAATGTGACGCAGCAGTTGGTCGGCGACCCGGTAGCCGTGCAGGCGCACCACATCATCTAATTTGTCGAGCGCAATAAACAATAGCCCTGTGCTGGAGGCTTGAAGTGCAGCCGCTTGCAATGCCTGGCTTAATCCGCGGCGATTAGGTAATTGGGTAATCGAGTCAGTGCGTGACTGGCTATCAAGCTCTTGGGTGCGTTTAGCGACCGTCAGTTCTAACGTATCGACCTGCTTATCGCGTATTTGATAGCGGTGCTCAATGTTCAACGTATTGCGTATACGCTGCAGGACTTCATCCTGCTTAAAGGGCTTGGTGATAAAATCACGAACGCCCAAAGCGAGAGCGCGTTGACGGGTGGCATCATCGATTTGCGCGGTGAGCACAATGATCGGGGGCATCTGCTCTTCAAAGTGGGCACTCAACTGCTCAATAACCGCGTAGCCGTCTAAGTAGGGCATACGGATATCCAGCAGTAGCAGGTCAGGCATCTGCAACTGACAGTGGCCAAGCACTTCCCGTGAATCATTGATACCGTGAACATTCTCGAAGCCATACTCGTCAAGTAGGTCGAGCAATAATTCGATATTAACCGTGTTGTCATCAATAACTAACAGGTGTTTTTCGGTAAGGCTCATGGCACCTTCCTTAACACAGTCGGTAAAAACTGGTGAAGCGTACGGCTTAGCTTCTCGATATCGATGGGTTTCGTCAGGTAATCAGCAAAACCGGCGGCTAAACCATAGCGAAGATCGCGATCCATCGCATTGGCCGACAGGGCAATCACATTAATATGCTGGAGTTCGGGGGTGTTCTGTATCTCCGCTAACGCTTGATAGCCATTCATACCGGGTAAATGAATATCCATTAACACTAAATCAGGCGGCGAGTGACGCATGATTTCAAGCCCTAGTTCTGCACTGGACACCGTCTGAAGCTCAATATTGGGATAGTCTTCTATAATGTCATCCATCAACCGTTGGTTAGTTGGATTGTCCTCAATATAAAGCAGCTGGAAGATGTGCTCAGTCTCGTTGGCGGTTTCTGAGACTTCACTAGGCAGCACGTTTTCTTGCGGTAGGCTCTGTTCGTTGATAGGTAACGTAAACCAGAAGCTGGATCCTTCTCCTGGTGCGCTTTCCACACCGATGCGCCCTTGCATCCGACCAATGAGTTCGCGGGTGATGGCTAAGCCGATACCCGTGCCTTCCGTTGTACTCTGCTCGGCATCGAGGCGATTAAACGGTTCAAATAGCTCATGTTGGCGCTCGGCAGCAATCCCTTTTCCCGAATCGGTAACGCTAATACATAGCTCATCGCTCTCTTGCGTTACTGCGATTTCGATAGTGCCGTAATGACTATTATATTTAATCGCATTGGAGAGCAGGTTAAGCAGCACTTGTTTGGTGCGGGTGTAATCCGCGCTGACTTGCCAGTGGGGAGGGTGGGGTGTGCGAAGTAACGTAATACCCGCCGCTTCAATGTTGGCCTCAAGCGTACTGCAAGCATCGTCAATCACGTTGGCCACTACGATTGCCTCAATGGATAGCGTCAGATGACCTGCTTCTATTTTGGCGAGATCGAGTACCTCATTAATTAAACTCAGTAAATGAAGCCCGCTTTTCTCAATTTGTGTTACTTGGCGCTGCTGCTTTTCAGTCAGTGGGTCGCGCCGTCCTTTGGCTAGCAATTGAGAAAACCCAATGATGGCATTGAGCGGGGTGCGCAACTCATGGCTCATCGAGGAGAGAAATTCGCTTTTAGCCTGATTGGCTATTTCCGCTTGATCTCTGGCGTTAGCCAAATCTTTGGTGACCTCTTCGCGCTCTGCCATTTGGCTGTAAAGGTTGATCAGCAGAGCACAGGTATCGGTAAACGGCTGCAACCAATCCAGCAGTGCCTGATTGAGCGGCTGTTTACTATTGGCGATGGCAAACATGCCGATCAGCCGCTCGCCGCTGAATATGGGTACACCCAGGTAATTATGCAGCGGTGGGTGACCCGGGGGGAAACCGCCGCGTTTGACGTGACTATAAACGTCATCGGTCATAATCACTTCGCCAAACGCAAATACGCGGCCAAGCAGCGATTTGGGGTTGGTGAGGGTCATATCGCCGCTACGCAGTCGCTCCATCAGGAGGCGAGACTCTTCACTCCAGGACAGGTCGGTAATCGCATGGATTTTAAGCGCATTGGTGGTCGTGGTGGGCATTACTTCACCGATCAGCGCGTAGTCACTGTCGGTAAGGTCGCGAAGCGCCTCCATTAAGAAGGTCCATAGGCGTTTTCCCGACATTAATGCTTGATAGTCGGTAACGCCCTGGTGGAGCACTTTGAGCAAGTTCTGCTCTTTACGTATTCTGCGGTTGGCGTTGTAAACATCGGTTAAATCGGTGAGAACGCCTAAAAACTCGACCACTTTTCCGTGATCATCGTGGATGGCATTAATCGCGAGATGAACCGGTATGTAACGCCCCTCTTTATGTAATGCCTCGACTTCACGGCCACGCCCAATGACTTTGGGCTCGTGACCAGCAATATAGCGGGCGATAAACGAATCGTGCTGTGAGCTAATGTCTGGGGGCGTAAGGACAGCGACATTTTTTCCGAGTAGCTCGCTCTCTTCATAACCGAGGAGGTTCAGTGCGAAGGGGTTGATGCCAATAATCAGGCCCGCGTGATCAATACGTATCTTGGCGGTGGCGCTTTTGTTGAATAGCGCCTCAAAACGGCGCGCGGTATGGGTAAGGTCCACCTGCAGCTTATGCTGGTGTAATAGCTCTTCTACTTGACCGGCCAAGCTACCGAGTAACATTAAGTCACGCTCGCTGAAGACGCGAGGCTGGCGATCAATGATACACAGTGTGCCTACCGGCATGCCATTTAATGGCCGTAGTGGGTAACCTGCGTAAAAGCGGATATGCGGCAGGTCGCCGACCAGTGGATTATCTCTAAAGCGCTCGTCGTGAAGCGTATCTTCGATCACCAGTGGCGCATCAAGTGCAATGGCATGGGCGCAGAAAGAGACTTCCCGGCTGGTTTCACAGGTATCAAGTCCCTGGTGCGATTTAAACCATTGGCGCTCTTGATCGACTAATGAAACCAGCGCAATAGGCACATCAAACAGGTCACGGGCCAATTGCGTCATACGCTCAAAAGCCGTATCGAGAGGGGTGTCGAGTACCTGTAAAGCATGCAAGGCCGCCAAACGCTGTGTTTCATTATCAGGTGTTTCTGTGGCTTGCATGACTATTCCAAAGCTGAGAATTAATAAAACATACCATAAGGGTTTTATGCCAATGTATAACTAAATATCGGACATTAACCCGTAAGCTTTAACCAAGCCCAATCAGTTTCATTAGCCAGCGCCGGTAAGGCGGATAAAGCATGTGGCTAGGTGTGCGTTTTGATTGATAAAAAATACTACGTAAATGACTAAATCGCTCAAAGCCGTGGCGGCCGTGATAGGCGCCCATGCCACTCTCTCCTACACCACCAAAAGGTAAAGATGGCACTGCGTGATGCAGCAGCGTCGTATTAAACACCAGTGCCCCAGAACGAGTGGTTTCCAGCAGCTGTTGCTGTAAACCTTTATCGTGAGTAAATGCGTAAAGGGCTAATGGGTGGGGGCGGGCATTCACAACGTTGATAGCTGCCGTTATATCACTGACACCAATCACCGATAGGCAGCGGTTAAACGTTTCTTCACGCATCACCTGAAGGCCTTGATGGGGATCGATAATCAGTGCAGGCGCATGCGGGCCGTAATCAATGATTCTACAGCCATGATCGTGGGCTTCTTGGAGCATGGCCTCTTGCCGCTGTTGATGAGCTGCATCAATGGGAGACGTGGCTGCGTGATCGTCGGGTCGCTGCTGCTGAATGGCGTGGCTTAACGCCTTAACCAAGCCGCTAATATGGCGGCTCTCTACCAGCACATAGTCAGGGGTAATACAGGTTTGTCCGCCGTTCATACCTTTGCCGAAAATAATCGCTGCGGCCGCTTGATCCAGGTCGGCATCGCCCGCCACGATAGCAGGCGATTTACCGCCCAGTTCTAGCGTGATTGGGGTTAAATTCGCCGCCGCCGCTTGGGCGACTTGCCGTCCCACCGCGGTAGAGCCAGTGAATATCAAGTGATCAAACGGTAAGCCGCTAAAACGACGCGCAACCTCCTCATCGCCCTCCACCACGTTGAACTCTTCAGGGGTAAAATATTGCGGTACTAATCGCTTCAGTAGGGCGCTGGTAGCGGGGGAGTGCTTGCTAGGTTTGAGTAACACCCTATTACCGGCTGCAAAGGCGTCAACCACCGGCATTAACGACAAACACCATGGGTAGTTCCAGGGTGATATCACGCCGACAACGCCCAGTGGTTGAGGTGCAATGCGAGCCCGTGCCGGCAGTAGCCGCCAGGGCATGCTGACCGCCCAAGGGCGCATCCAGCGCCATAGATTGAGTCTTGCGTGACGAATGGCGTCTAGTACCGCGCTGATCTCGGCTATGCGTATTTCCACGTCGCTGCGCTGACCAAAATCGGTTTGAATCGCACGGATAATCTCTAGCTGGTGATGCTTGGTCATGCGCGCAAGGCGGGCTAGTCGTTCACGTCGCACCGTTAGCGTCGGGTAGGGCATTTGATCGGCAGCATGACGCTGCGTTTGGAAGTCACCCGTTAGGTCGCGCTTCATGGCCTCTCCTTGTACGCCGCTATCGGCGCGAGTGATAAGCGTGGGTACCAATGCCGGTATAGTTGGTCGGTAGAGATGGTCGCTATAAACGGCTGACAACAATGATTAATGTAAACGGTTAATGCAGTCAGTTAGTGTAAAGTGGTGCTAGCAACTTATATTGCGTTAGCCCCACACTCCCTGGAAGGTGCTATGCCGTTAGATCCACTGTCGCTCACTATTCTACCCACCATTGGGGCCGTCACGGCAAGCCAGTGGGATGCACTCGTCGATAATGATCAGCCCTTTTTACGCCATGCTTTTTTACACGCACTTGAAGCCAGCGGCTCGGTCAGCGTGGCTACCGGCTGGGAGCCTTGTCATCTGAGTGTATGGCAAGGCGAGCAGCTAGTCGCGGCGATGCCCATGTACCGCAAGCATCACTCCTACGGTGAGTATGTGTTTGATTGGGGCTGGGCGGAAGCGTTAGAACACGCCGGTGGTCGTTATTATCCTAAAGCGCTTAGCGCGGTGCCGTTCACACCGGTACCCGGCGTGCGCACGCTGATTGCTGAACACGCCGATGCCACGGCAGTGCGAGCGTTTCTTGCCGAGGCATGGCGTGAACAGTGCACAAGCCAAGCCCTTTCAAGCTGGCATTTGCTGTTTGCCAATGAAGCAGACGTCACCGCTTGGCAGGCACAGTGCCCCGAGCTTATCACCCGTGAAGGCGTCCAGTTTCAGTGGCGTGATCGTGGTTTTGGCGACTTTAATGGCTTCTTGGCCAGCCTGACCTCAAAGCGACGCAAAATGATCAAGCGCGAGCGGCGCTTAGTCGCTGAGCAAGGCTTAACGGTATCGCGTTTGGAAGGCGAGGCGATTACCTCCGCCGATATGGCACATTTCTATCGCTGCTATGCGATTACCTACCATGAGCGTGGTCGTCCGCCTTATTTAAACCATGATTTTTTTGAACAACTACGCCAAACCATGCCGGACGCGCTAGTGCTGGTACAGGCCCATAGTGAAGGCCGCCCGGTAGCCGCAGCGCTCTATTTTCGTGGCAGTAGCACGTTATATGGCCGCTATTGGGGAAGCGAGGTCGTCGCTGATTGTCTCCACTTTGAGGCTTGCTACTACCAGGGGATTGAGTACTGTTTGCAGCATGGCTTAACGCTGTTTGATCCAGGCACCCAGGGTGAGCACAAGCTGGTGCGTGGCTTTGCCCCTCAACGAGTGCGCTCGCTGCACTATATTCGCCATCCGGGGCTTGCTGCCGGTGTCGCCCAGTTTTGCCAGGAAGAGGGCGAGCATGTCAGCGCCTATCGCGAAGCGGCCCATCAAGCACTGCCATTTAAGCAGTGATTTTAACGATCATTTACGCCGTCATTTAAGTCGATATTAAAACTGCTATTAAAACCGACATTAAAGTAAGGCGCGGCTCGCTGGTGTTGCCCCTTAATGGCATAATGCGCGCCGATAAGCGCTCTTCAGCGGATCAGCGCAGAGGTTGATTCAGCCAGTGCTTTTAATAAACCCAGCCGATATACCTAGGGAGAGCAATGATGCGCAAATGGCTAGTGATAACATTGCTCGCGGTGGTGGCACTGCTTCAATACGAATTGTGGCTAGGTAACGGCGGCTGGAGCGATTTACAGCGTGTGGAGCAACGTGTGGCGGTGCAAGAAGCGGCCAATGTACCCATGCGCGAGCGTAATGCGCGGCTGGCGGCCGAAGTGACGGATTTAAAAAACGGTTTAGACGCCATAGAGGAACGGGCGCGTAGCGATATGGGCATGGTGCGTACCGATGAACAATTTTTCTGGGTGCCTGGTGTGGCAATTGAGAATGAGCTGATCGGTATTAATGCGGGTCTGGTCGCTCCCCAGGAGCCGGCACAGTGAGCCAAACCTGGCTAATCGTTCCTGCGGCTGGCCAAGGTCGCCGCATGGGGGCAGACAAGCCTAAACAGTATTTAACCTTGGCCGATGAACAGCCGGTGTTGGCGCATACCTTGGCTCGGCTGCATCACGCCTTTCCCCACGCCCGCTTGGTACTCTGTTTAGATGCTGATGACCGCTGGTTTTCACCAGGCTGGGTACCTTTTGCGGACTGGCAGCGAGTGCCAGGTGGCAACGAGCGAATGGACAGCGTGTTAAATGCGCTGCACGCCATGGCGGCTGAGGGTGATGATGTAGTGATGGTGCATGATGTGGCACGTCCCTGTATTACCGTGAACGACCTGCAGGCGCTCTATCAAGCCGCGTCGACACACCCCGCTGGCGCGCTCTTGGCGATGCCGGTAGCCGATACCATGAAGCGTGCCGATAACCAGAGCCTGAGCTCGCGAACCGAACCCCGGGATGGCTTATGGCATGCGCTAACGCCCCAAGGTTTTCGTTACGCGCTGCTGCGGCGTGCACTGGAAACCGCCCGCCAGCAGCAAACACTGGTAACTGATGAAGCCTCGGCAGTCGAAGCCCTGGGCGAACGGCCGCAATTAGTAAGCGGGCGGCGCGACAACCTGAAAATTACCCACCCAGACGACTTAGCGCTGGCAGCTGCGATTATGGCGGCCCAAGCCGCTAACCTGCCTGACAGGCTTTAATCATTAGGAGCTTAGTAATGCGTATTGGCCACGGATTCGATGTCCACCGTTTCGGCCCCGGCAATCACCTGATGATCGGTGGCGTTAAGCTGCCATTTGACCATGGCTTCGTGGCGCACTCCGATGGCGATGTGCTGCTGCACGCTGTGAGCGATGCGCTGTTAGGTGCCTGTGCGTTGGGCGATATTGGCCGTCATTTTCCCGATACCGACCCAACGTGGGCGGAGGCTGATAGCCGCGAACTGCTGCGCCATGTGGTCACTCTTATTCAGGGCCAGGGCTATGGCGTGGTCAATCTGGACGCCACGCTAATGGCGCAAGCGCCTAAAATGGCGCCTCATGTTGATGCAATGCGGGCCATCAT
This sequence comes from Halomonas sp. MES3-P3E, assembly GCF_002836035.1. Classification (NCBI taxonomy): domain Bacteria; kingdom Pseudomonadati; phylum Pseudomonadota; class Gammaproteobacteria; order Oceanospirillales; family Halomonadaceae; genus Halomonas; species Halomonas sp. MES3-P3E. The sequence continues at coordinate 23,477 of NZ_PJBT01000004.1, forward strand.
TGCCGCTGACTTAGGCGTCGCGCTTAGCCAGGTTAACGTTAAAGCCACCACTACCGAGCGGCTGGGCTTTACCGGGCGCGGTGAGGGTATTGCTGCTGAGGCAGTGGTGCTGCTAAACCGTGCAGAGGCGCTTAATGATTAATATGCCTGTCTGGCAGCGTTGCTTAGATCCTCTGTTCGGCCCGCCTAAAGCCGGTCAATACCGTGCTCAGGCGGAAGACTTCTGGGTTGACGAACAGTTGGATTTTACTCCCGAGGCGCACGGGGAACACCTGTGGTTGCGGGTTGAAAAACGTAACCAATCCACGTTAGAAGTGGCTAAGTTGTTAAGTCGGCTTTGTGACGTAACACCCCGTGATATTGGTTACTCCGGGATGAAGGATCGTATTGCCGTGACCCGCCAGTGGCTGAGCGTGCATCTGCCAGGGCGCGATGCGCCGCCTGACTTAGAGCAATCGCTTAATGCCCAGGGCATCACGGTGGTTGAGCAGGCGCGCCACCCGCGTAAGCTTAAGCGCGGGGTTCACCGCACTAATCGATTCGTCTTACGCCTAAGCGGTAAGGCCATAGCAAGCGACGACTTTATCAGCCGCTGGGAAGCGCTTTGTCAGTCTGGTGTGCCCAACTATTTCGGCCCCCAGCGCTTTGGTCATGAAGGGCATAATCTTCAGCGCGCAGAAGCACTACTTAACAGAGGTTGGCGTAAACGGGACGACCGTCAAGGTATGATGCTTTCTACCGCGCGCAGCTTTTTGTTTAACGAACTGCTCAGCACTCGCGTTGCGGATGGCACTTGGACGCAACCCCTGGCAGGCGACACCTTAATGTTGGACGGCACGCAAAGCGTGTTTGGTATTGAAGCCACCGATGCGACGCTTCAGGCCCGCGCCATGGCGCTGGATGTGCATCCAACGGGGGTGCTCTGGGGCGTTGGCGAAGCCGGTCAGGGTGACGCTGCTAGCTATGAAACGTATTTGCAGCAGCAGTATCCTGGCTTGTGTAGTGGTTTGGAGCGCTGCGGGGTTAAGCAGGCACGCCGTGCGCTGCGGATGCGGCTGCTGGAACCACAGCTTACTTGGGAAGCTGATGCCGTACGGCTTTCGTTTGCGTTGCCTCGCGGTAGCTTTGCTACCGCTGTGCTTGGTGAGCTGATAGAGATGAGTGGATAGCGGTGGGCGACGTCAGTCGTCAGAACGGTTATAAGTCGTCAGAATAGCTATAAGACGTTAAAAAGTTTACTAAAAGTGATGGATAGGAGTTGTCACCTTTCGCGTTTATGCTGTGTGCTTATGACGCTGGCGCTAATGACTCTTGTGCATATAACTTGTGCATATAAAAAAGGGAGAGCCACTATGCGGCGACTACTGCTTTCAAATGATGACGGTGTTTACGCGCCTGGGTTGCGTGCGCTACACGATGCGCTGCTGTCGCACGCCAATATGCGCGTGGTGGCGCCTGACCGAGACCGCAGCGGTGCCAGTAATTCGCTTACCTTGTCACGGCCGCTTTCATTGACGGCGCTTGATAACGGCTTTTATAGCGTTGATGGTACCCCTGCCGACTGCGTCTATTTAGGCGTTCACGGTGTATGGGATGAAAAACCTGATTTAGTGATCTCAGGGATTAATCACGGCAGTAACCTGGGCGACGATGTGCTCTATTCCGGCACCGTTGCGGCGGCGATGGAAGGGCGCAACCTAGGCATGACCGCGATTGCCATGTCGCTATGCGGCGAGCGCCACTTCGCTACCGCCGGAAGAGTGGCCGCCACCTTGATTGGCGCCGCGGATCAACTCTCGCTACCGCCGCGTACGCTGCTTAACGTCAATGTCCCCGATGTACCCTGGGAAGAGATCAAAGGCGTTAAAGTTACCCGCCTTGGGTACCGCGGACCAGCCGAAAAACCGTTGCCAGTACAAGACCCGCGGGGGCGTACCCGCTATTGGATTGCGCCGGTAGCAGCCAATGCCGATGATGGTGAAGATACCGATTTTGCCGCTGTTGAAGCGGGCTTTGTATCGATTACACCGTTACAAACAGACCTGACGCGCCACCCCGCGCTTAACGATGTGCAGGATTGGTTGGATGTTTTTGCCTGATATCTCCCCTGCTGAGCTGCGCGGTCGCGGTATGACCTCACAGCGTACCCGAGACCGAATGGTCGAGCGCCTCATGCAGCAAGGCATCAACGATGCCCGCGTGCTAGAGGTCATGGCCAGTGAACCGCGTCATCTGTTTGTGGATGAGGCGCTGGCGCACCGCGCCTATGAAGATACCGCCTTACCGATTGGCTTTGGCCAAACGCTATCGCAGCCGTTCATTGTGGCGCGGATGACCGAGCTCGTGTTGCGCGCCGGGCCCCGCCGGGTATTGGAACTGGGCACCGGGTCTGGCTATCAAACGTTAATATTGTCGCGCTTGGTAGAAGAGCTCTACTCCATTGAACGCATTGGTGCGTTGTACGAGCGTGCGGCTGAGCGGTTACGGCGGCTTACGGCCCCAGCCACACTAGCAGTGGCGGATGGAGGCTATGGTTGGCCTGAAGTGGCACCGTTTGATGTTATTTTGCTAACCGCCTGCGCTCATACATTGCCCACATCGCTACTAGAGCAATTGAGTTACGACGGGGTGTTGATCGCCCCCTTGGAAGATCCCGATGGCAGCCAGTGGCTTACTCAGGTAAAGCGCATCGGCAGTGCCTTTGAAAAACGGCGGCTTGAGCCCGTACGTTTTGTACCTTTACTACAAGGAGTAGTGGATTGAAGCGGCAACCCTTGGGAATATTTTTACGTGGCGCAGGGATGGGCGCCGCCGATGCGGTACCCGGTGTGTCGGGAGGTACGATTGCGTTTATTAGCGGTATCTATGAAGAGCTGATTAACACCATCAAGCAATTTGGCCCAAGTGCGATTGGTGTATGGCGTCAAGGTGGCTGGAAAGCCCTGAGTCTCCATTTGAACCTAGCCTTTCTGGTACCGCTATTGGCAGGTGTTGCGGTTAGTCTATTTAGCGTTGCGCATTTAGCACTATGGTTGATGGAAGCGCATCCACTACTGTTGGACGGGTTCTTTTTTGGCCTTGTAGCGGCCTCCGCACTGGTGGTCGGGCAGGCAAGTAGCGGCTGGAAACTATGGTATCTGCTGCCATTGTTGGTGGGGTTAGTGCTCGCCCAAGCGTTGCCAGGCATGATGCCGCTGGTGCTGCTGCTGGGCAACGAGGCGCTGGTAGTGATGGTGGCAGGCTGCATTGCCATCAGCGCCATGCTCCTGCCAGGGGTATCAGGCAGTTTTCTATTGCTGACAATGGGGCTCTACGGCACCATCATGGGAGCAATTCGCAGCTTTGATCTGGGCATTATTATTCTGTTTGGAATGGGCTGTGTGGTGGGTTTAGCGTTGTTTTCACGCTTGTTGTCCTGGTTGTTACGGCGCCACCATACCTCGACCATGCAACTGCTACTGGGGTTTATTGTCGGTTCGTTACCGGTTCTCTGGCCATGGCGTGAACTGTTACGCTATCAAATAGGGCCAGAAGGGCAAATGATCCCTTTGGAGCACCGTTATTTGTTGCCCGCTGACTATGCCGTATTGACCGGTGCCTCGGCACAAGTAGCTGGCGTTGTCGCGCTAATGGCCTTGGGGGCACTCATTGTTGTGTTACTCAACCGACACGCGGATCGTCGGCCCATCGATACCAAGCTTGGCGCTGAAAAGGAGTAAGGTTTATATGCGTAAAGGTTATAGTCTTAAAGTACTGATGATGTCGGCGCTGGCATTAACAATTGCGGGTTGTGCCAGCCAACAAGGCGGAAGCCCTCAAGTGCGTGATTTAAGCCAAGCACGCCAAGCGGTGGAAAACTCACCCCAGTACACCGTTAAAGCGGGCGACACGCTGTATGGCATCGCATGGCAGCACAATTTGGATTATCGCCAGTTGGCGGCAATGAACAATATTGATGCGCCGTACCAAATTCGGCCAGGGCAAACCATTGCCCTGCGCGAAGGCGCCTCAACGTCATCAGTCGCCAGTAGCCAGCCTGCCGCTAATAACAATGGTGGTGGCGCCGTGGCGACCGGACTGAATCCGCAAGCAGCCTCTGTTGCGAGTGATGACCAGGAACTCGACTGGCTGTTGCCCGACGAATCCGCGATTCAACGTAACCAGCGCCTAACCGCTGAACGCGATGCCGTAGAGGCTGCGGAACAAGTGGCTGATTCTTCGCCTAGCAGTGAAGAAAATACCTCTTCCTCCACGCCTGAGCCTGAAGTGGTCGCAGCTGCCGAACCTGAGCCTGCCGCTCAGCCGGAACCTGAGCCAGCGTCAGAACCTGAACCGCAGCCAGTATCAGAACCCGAGCCACAGCCTGAAGCTGCTCCAGCTACACAAAGTGCCAGCGTTGACCGCTCTTCGCGTACCTATACGCCTGCTGAAACGATCAATTGGCAATGGCCTGCCGATGGCAACGTCGTCGGGGCATTTGGACAAGGCGATAGCATCACTGCCGGGATTGATATCACCGGTGAAAAGGGGCAACCTGTTAAAGCAGCTGGGCCCGGTATTGTGGTTTATGCGGGCAGCGGCGTCAGGGGTTATGGCAACCTCATCCTTCTCAAGCACAACGACCAATTCCTGAGTGCGTATGCGCATAACGATAGCTTACGGGTCAGTGAAAATGACGTGGTAGAAGCGGGTGAAGTGATTGCGACGATGGGGGATAGTGACGCAGAAAATGTCCGATTGCACTTCGAGGTTCGCCGTGATGGCCAGCCTCAAGATCCCATGGACTTTCTGCCTTCCCGCTAATGCACTCACCGGTAGCGTGGAAGGCCAGCGTTTAACTTGGAAGTTGCCCGAATCGCTGTATTCGAGCGTCATATAACAATTGTCACATAACAATATGGTGTGCGCCTTAGAGCGCACCCCTTTGACTTTCTAAATGGCGGGTAGGCGAAACACGGGGGTAAGGCCATGAGTATGTTGGAGAAAGATCTACAGGAGGTTGACCTGGAGGCTGCTGAGGAGGCACTTGATAATACCGATGATGACATCGCGGTAGAAGAAGATGCTTTTGAAAAAGCGCTAGGGCGTGAGGATCGACAATCGACCCAAAGCTTGGATGCAACGCAAATCTACCTCAACGAAATCGGCTTTTCGCCATTATTAACGCCAGAAGAGGAAGTATATTACGGCCGATTAGCGCGTAAGGGCGACCCGCTGGGACGCTCACGGATGATTGAGTCCAATTTGCGGCTGGTGGTGAAGATTGCCCGCCGCTACCTTAACCGCGGCTTAACGCTGCTGGATTTGATCGAAGAGGGTAATTTGGGCTTGATCCGCGCCGTTGAAAAGTTTGACCCCGAACGGGGTTTTCGTTTTTCAACGTATGCCACTTGGTGGATTCGACAAACCATTGAGCGCGCGTTGATGAACCAAACGCGTACAATCCGTTTGCCGATTCATGTGGTCAAAGAGCTCAATATCTACCTGCGCGCGGCGCGCGAATTGACCCAGAAGTTTGACCATGAGGCCACTGCTGAAGAGATCGCCGAGCACCTGGACAAACCGGTCGAGGTGGTCAAAAAGATGCTCGGCCTCAATGAGCGCGTATCGTCCGTTGATTACCCGATGGGCGGTGAGAGCGATAAGCCGCTGATCGATACGTTGACCGACGATGAGGTGCAGGGGCCTGAAGCGCGTCTGGTGGATGGCGATGTCAAAGAGCACGTTGATCTTTGGCTTGATGAGCTGAGCGAAAAACAGCGTGAAGTTGTCGTGCGCCGCTTTGGCTTACGCGGCCACGAATCCGCCACCCTGGAAGAAGTGGGCGCCGAAATCGGTTTAACCCGCGAGCGAGTTCGCCAGATTCAAGTCGAAGCGCTGAAAAAGCTGCGTCGTTCGCTGGAAAAACAGGGTCTCTCGTTAGAAGCTTTGTTTGAAACTTAAGTGTTTGAAGCGCAACAAAGGTGATTATTAAACGCGCCTTCCCTCTAAGCCGAGCAAGTACCTATAGGTGCTTGCTCGGTTTTTTATCGCTGACATTTTTTGTTAATAAGCATTTATTGCTGAATCAGGTAAGTGAGAAAACCTATGCGCCCCCTTGTGGCCGATATTGATCTGGACGCGCTGCGTCACAACTATCAATTGGCGTGCCGCTGTGCGCCCCAAAGCCGCTCAGTGGCCGTTATCAAAGCTGATGCTTACGGGCATGGTGCGCTAGCGTGCGCTCAAGCGCTGGAGGCCCATGCTCCCGCGTTTGCCGTCGCCTGTATCGAAGAGGCTCTCGCGTTGCGTAAAGGTGGCATTACGAAGCCTATCGTTCTGCTTGAAGGCATCTTCAGTACTGATGAGTTGGCGCTGGTGGACACCCACGGTTTCTGGATCGCGGTGCATAGCCAGTGGCAGGTTGATGCACTGTTGGCGGCCACGCCACGCCAGCCCATCCCGGTATGGTTAAAAGTCGACTCCGGCATGCACCGCCTGGGCTTTGCCATTGAAGAGGCCGCTGCCATCTGGCGCCAGCTTCTTGCTGCGCCGAGTGTGGCTTCGCTGCACCTGATGAGCCATTTTGCCACTGCCGATGCTCAGGATAGCCGTTATTTCACTCAGCAAATGGCACGGCTCCAGGAGTTGACCAGTGAGCTAGAAGCGCCGCTATGCCTAGCCAACTCACCGGCGACCTTGGCGTGGCCGGTGGCACATGGTGACTGGAACCGGCCAGGCGTCATGCTCTACGGCAGCGACCCCTTAGAAGTCGCCAATGACATCACCCGGCAACTGAAGCCAGTGATGACTCTGCGCTCTGAAATTATCGCCCTGCGAGAGCTAGAAGAGGGCGAGCCCGTGGGCTACAGCGGGCGCTGGCGTGCGCCGCGGCGTTCACGCATTGCCGTGGTTGCCTGCGGCTACGGTGACGGCTATGACCGCCATGCCCGCGATGGTACGCCAGTGCTGGTAAACGGCCAACGCTGCGCGATTGCCGGTAAAGTCTCTATGGATATGCTCACGGTGGATGTAACAGACGTGCCCGATGCCGCCATTGGCAGCGAAGTCGTATTATGGGGTAGCGCTAGCAACGGCGAAGTACTGCCGGTGGATGAAGTGGCCCGTTACTGCGATACGATCAGCTATACCCTGCTGACGGGGGTACTGCCCCGGGCGCCTCGGCGTTATCATGGGCGTTCTGATTAAACGGTTGTTTTTATGTCAAAATCACGTTATCCACGTTCGTTTGCCCACCCGCGTTACTGGCCCACTTGGCTCGGGATTGGTGCCATGTATGTTGCCGCCTGGCTGCCCTGGCGGCTAAAAATGAGTATTGGCAAAGGGCTTGGGTTGCTCGCATGGCGCTTTGCCAAGCGGCGGCGGCGCATTACCGACACCAATATAGCGCTGTGCTTTCCCGAAAAGAGCGCCGAACAACAGCGGCAACTCGTCAAAGAGTCATTCATCGCTAATGGCATTGGTCTCGTCGAAACCGCGACGGGCTGGTGTCGAAATGGCGAAAGCTTACGCCACCGAGTTGCTTATATTGGCGAAGAGCACATGGCCCGTGCTCAGGCGCGAGGCAAAGGGGTGGTCATTATCGGTGTTCACTTCTCATCGCTCGATTTAGGCGGTGCCTTACACGCGCTATTTTTCTCTGCTGACGCTGTCTATCGCCCGCATAACAACCCGCTGTTTGAGCGTTTTATGACCCGCGCTAGAAAGCGTAATTTTGGTGTTGCGATTGACCGTTACGACCTGCGTGGAGCGGTACGGCAGCTTAAGGCAGGCCGGATGGTGTGGTACTCGCCAGATCAGGATTTTGGCCGCGATGTGAGTGTGTTTGCACCGCTGTTTGGTCAGCAGGCCGCGACGATACGCTTAACGGCCAAGCTTGCGCGTATGACTGGCGCGTCGGTGGTGCCGATGATGTTTCACCGCAACCCGGATAATGCGACCTATACGATTGAAAGCCTGCCTGCGTTAGAAGGTTTTCCGAGCAATGACGAGGTTGCCGATGCGACCAAGGTCAATCAGTTTATAGAACAGGCAATTCGCAAGCACCCGGAACAATATCTGTGGCTTCATCGACGCTTTAAGACCCGCCCCGAAGGCGAGCCCAGCGTTTATTGATCCACCTAAGAGCTACAAAAAAGCCAGCGTTAGCTGGCTTTTGGCATTCAGATGCGTCGCTTAATCCAAGTTGCGGGAGTAGAAAATCTCCAACATCTCTTTACGCAAACGGCTCTCAATATCACGCGCTTCTTCAAAGGTAATATCGCGCCGGGACGTACCGAACAGGTAGTTATCCAGCTCGAAGTCTTTGAGCAGCATCTTGGTGTGGAACATGTTTTCCTGATACACGTTTACATCCATCATCTGATACGCATGCTTGGTATCTTCAGCAAGGTAGTCTTGGATGGAGGTAATGCCGTGATCGATAAACAGCTTCTTGCCGTCTACGTCACGGGTAAAACCGCGTACCCGATAATCCATGGTGACGATGTCGGAGTCGAAGCTGTGGATCAGGTAGTTCAGCGCTTTAAGCGGGCTGATATGACCACAGGTCGAGACATCAATGTCCAGACGGAAGGTGCTAATGCCGTTGTCAGGGTGCGACTCAGGGTAGCTGTGCACCGTAACGTGACTCTTATCTAAGTGCCCAACCACCGTTTCTGGCAGTGGGCCGGGGCCCGGCTTAATCTGCTCAGGCGCGGCGTCATCCAGCTCATGCTCGGCAATCAGGATCGTCACGCTTGCGCCGTGGGGCTCATAGTCCTGGCGGGCGATATTCAGCACATGAGCGCCGATAATGTTGGTGACGTCTTTCAGGATCTGCGTCAAACGTTCGGCGTTGTAGAGCTCATCGATATAGTCGATATAAGCCGCACGCTGCTCTTCGGTTTTGGCGTAACAAATGTCGTAAATGTTGAAGCTCAAAGAGCTTGTCAGGTTGTTAAACCCGTGGAGTCGGAGATTATCTGTCATGTCCGAGCCTCCTTATGGCAGGTGAAGACACCCCGACGAGCCAGCGCCGGAACCGATAAGACGTTGCCACCATCGCTGCGGTGTAACCCCACCCGATAAAGCAGGGCGGTGACAGCACAGGTGAAGGTAAAACAAGCGGGCGTATTATGCCCGTCAAGGCGATTGCTTGCATCCGACTGAACTACTTTTTTTGCCGCCGCGGTTGGGCAAGCGGCGGCGCTAGCCGAGAGAGCCAAGCGCTGCCCGTGCAAACAGCCGCTCAAGCCTCGATAATCTCAAAAGAGTGAGTGATCTCTACGCCGCCATTAACCAGCATGATCGACGCGCTGCAGTACTTTTCAGCAGAGAGTTCAACGGCGCGCTGAACCTGCTTCTCTTTCAATGCATGCCCAGTCACTACGAAATGAACGTGGATCTTGGTAAAGACGGCGGGCACTTCATCAGCGCGTTCAGCGTCAAGTTCCGCGACACAGTCGGTGACATTGGCACGCGCTTTATCGAGAATGTTCAAGATGTCAAAAGCGGTGCAACTGCCCATGCCCATCAACAGCATTTCCATGGGGCGGGGCCCCGTATTGCGGCCACCGTGGTCGGGCGGACCGTCGATGACAACGCTGTGCCCGCTACCGGATTCCGCCACAAATTGACGGCCTTCTGTCCATTTTACCCGTGCTTTCACGCGGCTCTCCTCATCTAGGCGACGAAAGGTAAGTCGCGCAGCATAACATTTCTTGGCCTGCGCGCCTCTTCTCGGGGCTCTTCTCAATGTCCCTGTTTTTCATCACCGGCATTATTAATCATGGTCAGTGTAAGGCATCTCCCAACCGCCTTCGCAAATGGCTCGCTTATCCGCCACTTCCGGATTGTAAAGATAGACCCAGGCACGACCAAAGCGGGTGGCTATTTGCTGGCGGTCATACTCGCCCTGCGCGGGGGCATCGATACGGTAGTCCTCCAGCCGGTCTAGCTGGGCCAGCTGGCCAACGCTGACCTCATAAACCTCTATAGTGACGCCTTTGGATGGCTGCCATTTTGCGCCGGGGTAGGGGCCGATATCATAGAGCGTGAGGGCGCGGGTGGTGTCGCTCCCCAGTCGCCTGGCGCCGTTTAACCAGTGGGCGTTGTTGAACCCCTGCTTCAGCGTGCCATAGACCGCTACGAGGGGCGTATCAGCGATTGCCACACGTAAATAGTCTGGATGCATCGACTAGTCCTTCCCGCGCTGTCGTGGGAATTGAAGCTGGCTTTCCAACGCCGCTAGCCGTTCAGGCGTGCCCACATCGACCCACTGCCCTGTGTAATGCTCACCGCTCACCCGTTGGTTATCAATGGCGGCCCTAAGCAGTGGCGCTAATGCAAAGGCACCCTGAGGCTGCCCAGCTAACAACGCTGGGTGAATCACACTAATGCCCGCATAGGTTAACCGCTCATTGCTGGTTTGATTAACGCGCCCTCCCGCTAGCCCAAAATCGCCGTCGGGGTGGTGGGAAGGATTATCTACCAGCACCAAATGCGCTAAATCATCGCCTTGCAGCGCTTGTACGTTGGGCAACGCTTCACACCAGACATCGCCGTTAATAAGTAGAAAAGGTGCTTCACCCAGCAGCGGTAGGGCTTGCTGAATACCGCCACCGGTTTCCAAAGGCTCTGTTTCACGGCTCCAATGAATACGCAGCCCAAAAGCATCGCCATTACCCAGGGCATCAATAATCTGCTCGGCACGGTAGCTGACATTAATGACGACTTCATGAATCCCCGCTTCGTGAAGACGCGCCAGATGATGCACGATGAGCGGCTTACCCGCGACGGGTAACAGGGGCTTGGGGCAGTGATCCGTGAGCGGTCGCATCCGCTTGCCGAGCCCTGCGGCTAAGATCATTGCTTTCATTACGTCATTTCCGCTAGTCGTTTCATGAGGGCGGGGCGAAAGGTGAGCGTGACCCACTCAGTGAAATCAGTCTGCTCGGTCAGGAACGAAAGACTATCCTCCAGATGATCCAAAAAGTGCGGCAAGCGCTCAAGATAGCCACTTTTTTGATCGCGTAGCGTTAAACGGCAAAATATGCCCAGCACTTTCAGCGAGCGCTGAGCGGCCATGGCATGGCACTGGATTAGGAAGGTGGCAAAATCGACCCGGCTGGGAAGACGACCATCACGGCGGGCCTGCTGATAAAATGCGCTGACGAAGTCGCTAAACTCCTCATCGCTAAAGCGGCAGTAGCGCCCCCGCAACAATGAGATAAGGTCGTAGCTTAGCGGGCCTGCCACCGCGTCCTGAAAGTCGATCATGAATAAACGCTGGTCGTGTACCATCAGGTTCATAGCATCGAAATCGCGGTGCACACTGACCACCGGCTGGGCCAGCGCTTGCTGAATAAGCTGCTCGCGCAGGGGGTGCCAGCTTTCGGGTGGCGGTAGCTTCAGCCAAGCACCCAAGCACCATTCGGGAAACAGATCGAGCTCCCGGCCAAGCAGCGCCCTATCATAAGCGGGCAGTGATTCGGGGCTGGCGCGGTTTTGCAGCTCGGCGATGAGCGTTAGGGCCTGCGCATGGTACGCCTGTGTGGTAGCGTCGTCGGTAAACAAGTTTTGTAGCGGTGTGTTGCCCAGGTCATCAAGCAGCAGGAAGCCGTCCGCCAAGTTGGCGGCATGCACCTTGGGTACCGCCAAGCCTGCGCTGTGCCAACGTTGGGCGATGGCGACAAAAGGGTGTGAGTCCTCCTGTTCAGGCGGGGCATCCATTACTACCTGGGTAGAGCCGTCGGGTAATGTGAGGCGAAAATAACGCCGGAAACTTGCATCGCCCACGGCGGATGAAAGCGTAATATCGGCCTTGGAAAGGCCGTTTTGTTGGGCAGCCCACGTGGTGAGGGCGTTAATCCGATAAGAGGACATGCAAGCTCCTTGCTGGTCGGGCATCATGCGGGCTGTATAATACCGATTCTGGATGCCAAGGATAACGAACATGGGCAAGCGATTTTCGCGCACGTTGCCAGTTGCGCATACGCTGATGGGCAGTTTGCTTGCTGGCGCCTCGTTTACAGCGGTGGCTCAAGGTCAAAACATGCCCGCAGAGGCGTTAGACTGGCAAGCCTGGGGGGAAGAAGAGGCGGCCAATCAATTGTGCCGGGGGCGCTACGTGATGCCCAGCTACCGCTTACCCGCGGAAGAGAACCCGGAAACCCTCTCACTTGAGGCCAGCGACGTCGATTACGCCGCCAATGGCGAGGCGTTGTTGCGCGGTGATGTGGTGCTTCGGCGCGGCAATGAGGAAGTAGAAGCGGAGCGTGTCTTTTTACCCGCCGACCGTGAGCAGGTCGATGCTGAAGGCAATATCGCCATACGTGACGGACGTGCATTGGTGCGCGGCGAGCAGGCGATGCTGAGGCTAAACGAAGACCGGGCGACGTTGGGGAATAGCCATTATGTGCTTTACGACCAGCACCTGCGCGGTCAGGCAAATCAGTTAGAGCAGACGGCAGAGGGCGAGTATCGTCTGCAGGACGCCAGCTTCACGACCTGTGACCCAGGCGCCAATAGCTGGGAATTGGTGAGCAGTGATATTCGATTATACCAAGCAGAAGGCTTTGGCACCGCGCGTCATGCCCGACTGCATGTTAAAGATGTCCCGGTGTTTTACTGGCCTTGGCTACGTTTTCCCATTGACGATCGTCGTCACACCGGGCTCCTGTCCCCGTCAATCGGCTTTTCAACAGACGGTTTTGATTATACTCAGCCATTTTATTGGAATATTGCTGCTAACCACGATGCAACCATCACGCCGCGCTGGATGAGCGACCACGGGTTGCTAATGAACGGTGAGTACCGCTACTTGTTTGAAGAGAGTGCGGGCATCGTCGAAGGCGGCTATTTAAATAGTGATAACGGCGGCTCCGGCGGTGGAGAAAATCGCTTTGAAGGTGAGGATCGTTGGTATGTGGATGCCCGCCATGCAGGGCGGGTAAACGAGCGTAGCATTTACCGGCTGCGCTATGGTGCGGCCAGCGACGGGCGCTATTTTGATGACTTTGGTGGCGAGTTCGGTGAAAGTGATCGCGCCAGCATGGAGCGCTTGGCCCAGGTCGATTACCGTGGCCAGCGCTGGCAGTTAGATGCCCGTGCCCAAGGCTTTCAGCGTCTGGAAGACCCGCTCAGCGATAGCGATAAGCCCTTTTATCAACTGCCGAGCCTGAGTGCCAACGCGAACTGGCAGTTCGACAACGGCCTCTACACCCAGTGGCGCTCTAATGCGACCTATTTTTGGCGCGATGTGGATGAGCGCCGTGTGCCGGAGCGTGAGGCGGCCACCGGTAGCCGATTGCACCTTACGCCTGTTGTTGGCTGGCGCTTTGAACGGCCTTGGGGCTATTTAGAGCCGCGTACTGAACTGTGGAACACCGCCTATGAGTTGGATTATGGCGAGCGAGAAACGGAGCGGGGTGACTCGCCCAGCCGCAGCATTGCGCTGACCTCAATCGATAGCGGGTTGGTCTTTGAGCGCGAGCTGGCCCTCGGCGGGCGCGACTATCGCCAAACCTTGGAACCGCGTCTGAACTACGCCTACGTGCCACGTACCGATCAAACTGAGCTGCCGGACTTTGACAGTCGAGAACGTGTGTTCTCCTGGGATCAGCTCTGGTCCGCCCAGCGCTTTTCCGGCACTGACCGCGTGGGTGATCTCAACCGGCTCTCTTATGGCGTGCAGTCGCGCCTACTTGAGGATGCGTCCGGTCGTGATCGACTTTCGTTTGGGGTCGGGCAGAGTGTTTACTTTGATGATCGCCGAATCGATAGCGAAGGCGATGCGGATACGCTGCCGGATCGGCCGGAAGAAAACCCCAACGTTAATCCTGAAAGCTACTATCAGGCCACCCGGGATCGTTCACCACTAGTGACCCGCCTTGATTGGCAAATTAATGATCGCTGGAGCAGTGGCTACGAATGGCTCTACGATGATCACCGTGATCGCACCGAACGCTCAAGCGTTGATGTACGTTATCGCCATCCCGAAGGGCACGTAGTGAACCTTGGCTACCGTTGGGAGATCGAAGGATTTGACCCGGGTGTGTTGCAGGGCGACGACGGCTTTCGCGACTATAACCGTGAAGAGTGGGATCTGTCGTTTGCCTGGAAAGCCAGCACTAGCATTGATTTGATCGGTCGCTACCTTCACGATCAAACCAATGACCGCTCGCTTGAGCAGCTGGCAGGCGTGCAGTGGAATAACTGCTGTTATGGCCTGCAGCTTGTTTGGCGTGAATGGGTCGATGACGATGATACTGCCCGCATTGATGATGATTTTAATGATCGCGGGCTTTTTTTGCGCTTCGTGTTCCGTGGCTTAGGTGGCGTTGGCCAGAATGCGGACAGCTATTTTGAACAGACCATTCCTGGCTATCGTCCGACCGCCCTGTAAATGACTTCCATAGAATGGCTAATGAAAGAGACGTTTGTAATGAAAATGAGAAAGCCCTTGCTAGGCCGAATGAAGCAGCTCTCTGCTGGTAGCCTACTCGCCCTCTGCGTTGGCGCTGGCCTTGCGTTGGCCCCACTGACGCTCCAAGCGCAAAATTTCCAATCCACCCAGCGTCAGGCATTGGATAGTGTCGTGGCCGTGGTCAATAACGATGTGATCATGCGCAGCGAATTGGATGATCGTATGGCGCAAATTGAGCAGCAGGCCCAGACGCAGGGCGGTAATCTTCCTCCCCGCTCCCAGCTTGAGCGGCAAGTGCTTGAGCGTATGGTGATGGAAGAGATTCAGCTACAAATGGCGGAAGATGCCAGTCTGACGATTGATGATACTGAGCTAAACGGTCAGGTGCGCTCGATTGCCGAATCCAACGGTATGACGCTGGATGAGTTTGCTGATGCCGTGGAAGCTGACGGCATGACGCTGGCGAGCGTGCGCGAAGATATTCGCCGCGAAATGCTGATGCGTCAGGTGCAGCAGCGCCAAATCAGTAATCGTGTGACGGTTAGTGATCGTGACGTTGAGCGTTTTCTTGACCAGCAGCAGGGGCAGGCCGGCGAGCAGAACTTCATTGAAGAGACGCGGGCCCGCCACGTATTAATCGAGCTGACGCCTAATCGCGATGAAAACCAGGCGCGAGCGCGAGCCGAAGAAGTGCGCCAGCGCTTGTCTCAGGGAGATGATTTTGCCTCCGTGGCGCGCGAGTATAGCGATGACAGCGGCACTGCACTCAACGGGGGTGAGCTTGGCTGGGTGCGCCCAGGGCAAACTGTTCCTGCGTTTGAGGAAGCAATGCGTGACCTAGGCGTTAACCAGATATCCCAGCCGGTGCGCTCTCAGTTCGGCTAC
Source organism: Halomonas sp. MES3-P3E (assembly GCF_002836035.1). Taxonomy (NCBI): domain Bacteria; kingdom Pseudomonadati; phylum Pseudomonadota; class Gammaproteobacteria; order Oceanospirillales; family Halomonadaceae; genus Halomonas; species Halomonas sp. MES3-P3E. Next base: position 38,769 of record NZ_PJBT01000004.1, read on the forward strand.
CACGTGATTGAGGTGGAAGAGCGTCGCCGCCAGAACGTTACTCAGGAGAGTCAGCGCGAGCAGGTTCGCCAAGCGATCTTCCAGCGTCGCGCGAACGAAGAGCTTGAAACCTGGCAGCAAGAGATTCGCTCACAGGCTTTTGTTGATGTTCGTCTCTAATGGTAGCTGGGACTTCAAGGGCTGATAGCGCGCTGCCGGTGGTCATCACCACCGGCGAACCAGCGGGCATCGGTCCTGAACTAACGCTAATGCTTGCAGCCGGGGGGGGGCTTCCTCCAAATACCGTGGCCATTGGCGATCCGGAAATGCTGCGCCAGCGCGCAATTGCGCTGGGGCTGGATGTTACGGTGGTAGAGTGTTCGGTGGGTGAGTGCCCAAGTGGCGACAATGCCTTACCTGTTTGGTCCGTCGCTCTTAATGCCCCTTCCTCGCCAGGTGTGCTTAATCCAGCTAACGCCGATTACGTACTTGCCACCCTGGCAATGGCGGTCGATGCTTGTCAACACGGCCTCGCCGCTGCCATGGTGACCGCACCGCTGCACAAAGGCGTAATTATTGACGGCGGTCACCCTGGCTTTACCGGCCATACCGAATGGCTGCGTGATGCCTGTGGCGTTGATGACGTCGTGATGATGCTGGCCACCGACGCGGCGCTACATGCGGCATCGCCAAGCTGGCAGGGTAGTGGCGATTTACGTGTTGCTCTGGTGACCACCCACTTGCCTCTGCGCAACGTCGCCGACGCTATCACCTTTGAGCGGGTCACCTGCATTAGTCGCTTACTGGCGATTGGTTTGCAGCACCAGTTCGGGATTGCTAAACCGCGCATTGCAGTGTGTGGCTTAAACCCGCATGCCGGTGAAAATGGCCACCTGGGCCACGAAGAGCTGGATATTATTATTCCCGCGCTTGATGCCCTTCGCGCTGAGGGAATGGATATCCTTGGCCCGTTGCCCGCCGACACACTATTTACCCCGCGGCACTTGGCAGGTGTCGATGCAGTGTTGGCGATGTACCATGACCAGGGCTTGGCAGTGTTAAAATATGCAGGCTTTGGTCAGGCTGCCAATATTACCCTGGGCTTGCCATTGGTACGCACTTCGGTCGACCATGGCACCGCGTTGGATCTGGCTGGCAAAGGCGTGGCAGACCCCGGCAGCCTGAAAGTCGCTATCGCCCTTGCACGCCGTCTATCTACCCAGCGGTTGTCTGCTACTGTCTAGCGTTTGCTGCGAAATACTCCCGATTGAATCCGCACTCCAAGGAACACCGTTTGATGTCTACTGTGCCCCAACACCGCGCTCGTAAACGCTTTGGTCAGAACTTTTTGCGCGACCTTGGCATTATTTCGCGGATCGTTCGTGCCGTTGGCCCGCGCTCGACGGATCGCCTTGTCGAAATTGGCCCAGGGCAGGGTGCACTGACCGAGCCGCTGCTGGAAGCGGCAGGGCATTTAGAAGTCATTGAGCTCGACCGCGATCTGATCCCTGGCCTGCGCGTGCAGTTTTTTAACTACCCAGACTTTGTGATACATGAAGGCGATGCGCTGAAGTTTGATTTTGCCGCGCTGAAAGGCGATGGACCTGCGCTGCGCGTGGTGGGCAACCTGCCTTACAACATCTCCACGCCGCTGATAATTCATCTCTTGGCCGCAGGAAGTGCGATAGAAGATATGCACTTCATGCTGCAAAAAGAAGTCGTTGAGCGTTTGGCTGCTGAACCGGGCGGTGCCGATTGGGGGCGTCTTTCGGTCATGGCGCAGTACTACTGTAATGTCGAGCAGCTATTTATTGTGCCGCCGGAAGCCTTTGTGCCGCAGCCCAAGGTTGAGTCGGCCATCGTGCGCTTAACGCCTCATGCGACCCTGCCTCATACAGCAGAAGACCCCACGCTGCTGTTTGAGTTGGTGAAGCTCGCGTTTGGTCAGCGGCGCAAAACGCTGCGCAATAACTTTAAAGGGCGCGTGAGTCCTGAAATCCTTGAAGCATTGGGTATTGATCCTATCCGCCGTCCGCAAACACTGACGGTCGCCGAATACGTGGCGATTGCCAATCGAGTCGCCGCCGATGAGCCGGCGAGCAGTGAGCGGGGCAGCCAAGCGTGAGTGGTCTAACTATCGAGGTAAACGTTGCGCCTAGCTACCGTGCCGATGAGTCCAATGATGCGGAGTCGCGCTACGTCTTCAGCTATACCATCACCGTCCATAATCAAAGTCCCCATAGCGTGCAGCTCATGGCGCGCTATTGGAAAATCACCCAGGGCAGCGGCGAGTGCCAGGAGGTGCGCGGCAAAGGCGTCGTCGGGCAGCAGCCGCTGATTGGCCCTGGGCAGAGCTTTCGCTATACCAGCCGTGCCATTCTTCAAACGCCGGTGGGAGTCATGGAAGGCGCCTATACGTTGCTGGACACTTCCACGCAACGCGCGTTTGAAGTGGCCATCACACCGTTCAGGCTGGCGGTGCCGCTCCAGCTCCACTAGCATTTTGCGCTAATCTGCTTTCCAGGTGATCGCAAAGTCGCAGGGCCAGTTGCACCAGCGTTAATGTGGGGTTGGCGTGCCCTGCGCTGGTAAACACGCTGGAGCCCGCCACGTAGCAATTTTCCTGGGAAAACAGACGGCAGTCGGGGTTAACGATACCTGCCTCGGCAACAAGACTCATGCGCGTGCCGCCCATGTGGTGACGCCCAGCAAGTTCGCCTTCCGTGGGCAGCTGCACCGGCGTATCGGCAAGCCAATCAGCCATCTGTAGCCTGCCTACCTCATTGTCACGCAGGTATTCACCTAGCAGTAGCATGCTCTCGCGAATAGTGCGGCGATCCAGCTCAGATTGCTGCCATACCAAGCGGCTGCGGGGAACGCCCAGGTCATCCAGCTCATCGCTCAGTTCGATACGGTTCTCAAAGCGCGGCTCCTGTTCCCAGGCGGCTCGTAGCACCACGCCATGGATTATCTGCCCTTGGGCTTGCCAGATACGTATTCGTCCCGCCAGCGTAGGGGCTTGATCAGCGAGCTCATCAATCAGCGCCTGAGTGGTTTCAGCGTTCATACGGTGCAAGCGCAGCCCACAGTTGAGTATTTGACGTGAGTCGAGGGACGCAGCAGTGGGGGAGAGAAACACGTTGTATTCGTCGTCCAGCCCCAATGCTGCTGGCTTGAACAACAGCGCCTTGCCCACAGTGGCGTGAGGGTGCTCCATCCAGTAGCGCCCCAGTGCGCCCGCCTGCGGTATTAGCTGTCCATTGGCTTGCTGGTTGCACCACAGCAGCAGGCGTGAGTTTTCGATACCGCCGCAGGCGAGCACAAAATAGCGCGCATGTACCAAGCGATAATCCCCTTGGTAATTCTTGAAAGTGGCACTGGAGACGCGGCTATCTTGGGTCTCCAATGCCACTAGGTTGGCCGTTAAGCAGCATTCAAGCGTCGTCGACTCGCGCAGCGTAGCGGCAAATTTATCTTTCAGCCGTGTCGGGTTGCCCAGAGAAAAATAGATACGTTTAAACCCAGCCCCAGCGATAGTTTGGTCTGCGGGCGTCGTCGCCAAGTCGAGTAACTTGGCGGCAGAGTGGTAGTAGGGCGAAAGCGCATCACGGCCAATGGGCCAAGCTGTCTCGCTGGCGGCTGATTTGGCGGTGAAGTCATAGCGATCCAAAGGACGACAGACGCCGCCCCAGTGATTGGTCGAGCCACCCAAATGGCGTAGGCGAGCGCCATATAAAGGAATATAAGGATCGCCGATGGTTTCGCCCCGATAGCACTCCTGAGATCGCTCGCTGTAATCAGCATCGCCACCTTCGCACAGCAGCACGCGATGCCCCCGCTCGGCCAGGGTGACCGCCATGGAAATACCTGCTGCACCCGCGCCGATAATGCATACATCCACGGCGTCACGCTGTTCGCTAATAGCCTCAAAATCAATATACATCAGCGGTCGCTAGCCTTAAGCAACCAACCGTTCACCACCACCGAAGCGATAGGTGGGGAAGTTTTAGCGGTAAAGGCCTGGGCGATCGGCAACAGTGTTGTACCGGGCAGCACTACAGCGCCGATGCCCGCCAGGGTAACTACTCGTAGTAGCCCACGCCGCGTATGATCCATAGCCATATGAGTATCGTTTTCCTTAACAGTAGTGACGAGGCAGCGATCTTATGAAAGGCGATTTCGCTGCTGGACGTGTGTCTTGAGAACGCCAACGCGCATTTTTATAGTGATCCAGGTTCGCTATTTTCACCAGCGTTAATCATCAAGATAAATAACCGACGGCAGGCAGAAGAGGCGAGTGAGGTGGTAGTATTTAGCCCACTCATTTCATTAAAAAGGCCTCACGCATGAGCACCTATGCGATCGGCGATTTACATGGTTGTCATGCTGAATTCGTAGCGCTGCTGGAGAAACTCAGTTTTAACCCTACGCGGGATACGCTTTGGCTAGTCGGCGATTTGATTAATCGCGGCCCCGGTTCTTTAGCGTGCTTGCGGGAGGTGCGCGCGCTCGGTAGCGCCGCAAAAAGCGTATTGGGCAATCATGACTTCCATTTGCTGGTCGTGGCCCGTGGCGGAGGTAAGCTTAAAAAAAATGACACCCTGAGCGATATTCTTGGTGCCCCTGACCGGGAGGAACTGCTGGATTGGCTTCAAAGCCAGCCCCTTAGCGTGTTTGAGCACCGGATACTAATGACCCATGCCGGGCTGCTGCCCCAGTGGAGCGTTCCTCAGGCCGAAGCGCTCGGGCGGGAAGTTCAGGCGGCGCTAGCGAGTGAAACATCAGGGCAGTTTTTAACCCAGCTATTCGGCAACCAGCCGGACATCTGGCGCGACGATCTAGAAGGCATGGACCGGCTACGTTTGATTGTGAATGTGTTCACTCGGATGCGCTTTATTGATGCCCAAGGGCGTTTAGAGTTTGCCGCGAAAGAGGGGCTTGATAGTGCCCCAGAAGGTTTTCTACCTTGGTTTCAATACCCGCGTGCCGATGATATTCAACTGCTGTTTGGCCACTGGGCTGCCCTTGAAGGGGAGGCTCCTCAGGCGCAGGTGCCCGTCGAGGCGCTTGATACAGGCTGTGTTTGGGGTGGGCGATTAACCGCGCTAAACCTGACCAATGGCGAGCGCACTAGCGTGCCCAGTCAGCAGCGGGGGAGATAGAGGATACAATGGAGAAAAGTAACACTAAAAAATGGACTGATCCCCGTTTAGCAGGCCTTCAGGTTTATCGTGTAGGCGGCGCGGTGCGTGACGCTTTGCTAGGTTGGCCGGTTGTCGATAACGATTGGGTCGTGGTGGGGGCGACGCCAGAGGCCATGCGCAAGCGTGGTTTTAAGCCAGTGGGTCGCGACTTTCCGGTTTTTTTGCACCCAGAGACCGCTGAGGAGTATGCCCTTGCCCGCACCGAGCGAAAGTCTGGCCACGGCTACGCAGGGTTTGATGTTCACGCCAGCCCCGATGTCACGCTGGTAGAGGATTTGTTACGCCGTGACCTAACCATCAATGCAATTGCCCAGAGCATTGAGGGGGAGTTAACCGACCCGTTTAATGGGCAAGGCGATATTGAACAGCGTGTGCTGCGGCATATCTCATCGGCGTTTAGCGAAGACCCGCTGCGGGTACTGCGTACCGCGCGCTTTTTAGCCCGCTATGCATCGCTGGGATTCACCATTGCTGATGAAACCCTGGCATTGATGCGCCAAGTGAGCCACAGCGGTGAACTTGAGCATTTGGCCGCCGAGCGGGTGTGGGTGGAAACCGAAAAGGCGCTGGGCGAACCGAGCCCGGACGTTTATTTCACCACCCTAGAGCGCTGCGAGGCGTTGCCTATCTGGTTTCCCGAACTCATGGGGTCGGTGTTGCCACGAGGTTTAGCTGCACTGGATCAAACGCCTCGAAACAGCACGCTAGCAGTGGCCCACTGGCGCTACGCGCAGTTGGTGTCACCGCTCACCGCCGAACAGCGTGATGCCTTAGCAACGCGGTTAAAGTTGCCCAACGGCGTGGCCCAGCTTGCCCGCCATACCGCGCTCACTCATACGCTGCTTGCCGCGCCACTGGATGGCCCGAACGTGCTGCATTGGCTGGAACGATTGGATGGCTGGCGCAAGCCCGAGCAGGTCGAGGCGCAGTTGGCATTAGTGAGCGTGCTGGCGCCGGAGCAAGTGGAGCGGCTTGGCAGCGCTTGGCTAGCGGCTCGCGAGGTGAGGCCGCAGGCGTTAATGGCGGAAGGATATCAAGGGGCGGCGCTGGGTGAGGCAATACGCGTGCGGCGCGGGCAAGCCGTGGCGGTAGCACTTGAGTAGCCGGTTATCGACGGGCCGCTGCCAAGCGAGGAAGCTCGTCTGACTGAGAGATCCAGCGGCCACGCCAGCTAAAATCAACCGCCCAGAGGCGTTGGCTGCCTAGTTCGAAGGTTTTCCATAGCGAAGCGTAAGAGGTGTCACACAAGGGGTGGCGTTCAGTGGGTAGCAATTCAGCAAGCGGCTGCAGCACGAACGCATTATGAGTGATTTCGCTGCGTGGCAACGTGACATCATCGATGGTGCCGCAGAGGCTGCCCACGGTAAGCAAGTCGATATCCAACGCGCGGGGGCTGAATTTAGCAGTGTCGGGAAGGCGGCCGTGCTCGATTTCCAGCTGCTTACTCCAGGCCTGAAGCTCCCCGGGGGGCCAATCACTGTGAAAAGCCACTACCAAGTTATAGAAATTGCGACTGTCGGTAAAACCCACCGGTTCGCTTTCAAACACACGTGAGATTTGCAGCGAGCCAAAGGTGTCCGCGAGCGCATCAAGGCAGTAGCGGATATGCCGGGTAGGGTAAATATTGCTACCTAAGCTGACAGTGACCAGCTTCATGCGCTGGGCTCCTGCGTTGCCTCTGGTAAGGCGCCGCGGGTAATTTCCAAACCGACGCTGACAGCGTTGGGCACTGCGCCGGGTTTACGCACGGTGAGGCGCAACCAATTGATTGGAAATTCTGTGCGCAGGTACTCTGCGAGGCGTTCGGCGAAAGTTTCGACCAGGGCGAATTGATGAGCATCGGCAAATGTCTGGATGCGCTGACAAATGGCCGCGTAATCCAGCGTGAGGCGTAAATCATCGGTCGCTGCCGCTGAACGTATATCGGTTGCCAGCACCAAGTCCAAGCTCAGCGACTGCTGAATCGAACGCTCCCAATCATAGACACCGATAACTGTGTCGACGGTTAACGCTTCAATCAAAATGCGATCCATCTGCCTTCCCCCAGCTGCAACAAGCGGGCGATTGTACGTTAGGATGGGGCTAAACGACAGCGAGCCAGGCTATCGAGACGGTCTATAAAGCGAGCAGAGCGCCATGGAATGGATAGTAGTGGGTTATTTAAGCGGCAGTTGGTTGGCAGCGCTGAGCGTTTGCCGCCTAGCGGGTGTGGGTGACCCACGCCAACATGGCTCGTTTAACCCTGGGTTTTCTAACGTATTGCGCCTTTATGGCCCCCGTTTGGCGGCCGTTACTCTGCTGCTAGATGCCTTAAAAGCTATGCCCGCTGTTTTAGGGGCCAAGCTTATGAACTGCCCAGTATGGTTGCAGGGGCTGGTTGGGCTGGCCGTGTTGCTAGGACACAGTTTTCCCTTATGGCATCATTTTCGTGGCGGAAAGGCAGTCGCCAGTGCGTTTGGTGTACTGCTGATATTGGTGCCCAATGTGGCGCTATTAAGCGCCGTCATTTGGGCGCTACTGGCGTGGCGGCTAAAGACGGCGGCGATGGCATCGCTGGTCAGTGCTTTGGTGGCGCCGCTGATATGCGCTTGGCTAGCGCCTGCGTATTTTGTGGTAGTCGGTGGCTTTAGCCTGCTGGTGCTGGCCCGCCACGGGCTCAATATTCGTCGATTGCGACGCGGTGAAGAGCCGCCATTTCGCGGCTCCTAGAGCGCAGCTAGCTGTCAGCGGCAGCCGGGAGTGTCAGTTGATCCAGCGGCCAACGGGGTGTCGCCTGCATGAGGCCGGGGGTATCGCACTCGCCCGCTGCCAAGCGTTGAGCGCCTACGTAGGCAATCATGGCGCCATTGTCGGTGCAGAAGCGCCCGCGTGGGTAGTAGGCGCGGGCTTGGCGTTTTTCACACTCAGCGTGCAGTCGTTCACGCAGGCGATGATTGGCGCTAACCCCACCCGCCACCACTAAACGTTTCAAACCGGTTTGATCCAGCGCTCGGCGGCACTTAATGACCAGCGTATCAACCACGGCTTCTTCAAAGGCGCGGGCTACGTCGGCACGTGCTTGGTCGTCGAGTTCCCCGGCTGCCTCCAATTGGCGGATGGCGGTCATGGTGTGGGTTTTTAAGCCGGAAAAACTAAAATCGAGTCCTGGTCGGTCGGTCATCGGGCGTGGGAAGCGAAAACGCTTGGGATCCCCTTGTTCCGCCAGTTTGGCGACTTGAGGCCCACCTGGGTAGGCCAAGCCCAGCATTTTGGCAGCTTTATCAAACGCTTCACCCGCGGCGTCATCCACCGATTCACCGAGCAACTGATAGCGGCCCAGTCCTTGCACTTCGACCAGTTGGGTATGCCCGCCGGATACCAGCAGTGCCACGAAGGGGAACGCAGGCGGCTCGTCTTCCAGCATCGGTGCCAGTAAGTGGCCTTCCATGTGATGCACGCCCAGTACGGGAATGTTTAACGCTCGTGCCATGCCGTGGGCGGTGCTGGCGCCCACCATTAATGCACCGACTAAGCCCGGGCCAGCGGTATAAGTAATACCGTCCAGGTCATGACGCGTTAGCTTGGCATCGCTGAGCACTTGCTCAATCAGCGGGAGCAGTTTGCGGGTGTGATCGCGAGAAGCGAGTTCGGGGACCACGCCGCCAAATTCGGCGTGCATGGCGATTTGACTGTAGAGCGCGTCGGCAAGCAGCCCTTTGCCGCCGGTTAGCGAAGTGTCATAAAGCGCAACGCCCGTTTCGTCGCAGGATGTCTCAATGCCCAGAACACGCATAAAAGGGGACTCTCAAAGGATGTGCAAAAAATATAAAGGTGAAAATCACAAGGTCAGTAGTCTAGCATTGTCGCTGCAAACGAGCGTAAGCATTTGCAAAGATGGCCAGCGACGACTAGACTACTGTGCGCTGTAAAACTGGGTCGTACACCGCGTTCTAGATCGTAATATCGCAGTGTACGTACTATCCGAACTCAAGACTCCTTAAGGTAGGTGAGTGCTTAATGCCTTCTGTAAAAGTACGTGATAACGAGCCGTTTGACGTCGCCCTGCGTCGCTTCAAGCGTTCTTGCGAAAAAGCCGGTGTTCTTTCTGAAGTACGCCGCCGCGAGCACTATGAGAAGCCGACTGCTGAGCGTAAACGCAAAGCGGCAGCTGCCGTAAAACGCCACGCTAAGAAAGTCCAGCGTGAGCAAAAGCGTTTCGAACGGCTCTATTGATCCGTACCCGAGGGGGCCGGAGCAGTTAGCTGGTCGTCTCAAGAGGGATGCCAAGCGGCCGCCACTAGGTGGCCGTTTGTTTTTGACTGTCGTTTTTAATGCTTTCGTTGGTTAAGACCGTCGCTGTTTATGATGATCTGATCTGGTAATGGGTCTGATGACCTTAGGCAGTGTTTTTAAAAACTGGTTTTGAAAACAGATTTTAAAAACAGGGCTTTTAAAAACAGTCTCGAAAGTTAGCGCTTTGCGCGAGGATGCCCGTAGTTCATGGCAGGCCAAATTCCACAGCGTTTCATTGATGACCTCTTAGGCCGCGTTGATGTGGTCGAGGTGGTCGGTGAGCGTGTGCAGCTTAAAAAAGCCGGCCGTAACTACTCCGGGCTATGTCCCTTTCATCAAGAGAAAACCCCGTCGTTCACCGTCAGCGCGGATAAGCAGTTTTATCACTGCTTTGGCTGCGGCGCTAATGGGAATGCACTACGCTTCTTGATGGAGTACGACAAGCTGCCGTTTCCCGAAGCGGTAGAGCAGTTGGCCGGGCGCTTGGGTATTGAGGTGCCTCGCGAAGGGGCTGACGACCCGCGTGCTCAGCAACGCGAAAAGAAGCGCAAAGAGGGCGTTAACCTGCTCGAACTCGCCGCCAGTTTTTATCGCGAGCGATTGAAGATGCAGGAAGGGCAGCCCGCCCAGCGTTATTTGACGGGTCGTGGGCTCTCGGGTGAGGTGATCAAGACCTATGGTATTGGTTATGCCCCGAGCGGTTGGGAGGCGCTGAAGCAGCATCTCAGCGAGCGCGGTATTGGTGAGCCGGTTCAGGTGGAGTATGGCCTGCTGATTCATCGTGAAGATACCGGGCGTACCTATGACCGCTTTCGGGATCGGGTAATGTTTCCGATTCGTGATCTGCGCGGACGTACGATTGCGTTCGGCGGCCGGGTAATGGGCGATGATCAGCCCAAATACCTCAACTCGCCGGAAACGCCCGTGTTTCATAAGGGGCGTGAGCTTTACGGCCTGTATGAAGCGCGCCAAGCCTCTAGCAAGCTTGAGCAGCTTGTCATGGTCGAGGGTTACATGGATGTGGTGGCGCTGGCGCAATTCGGTATTCATAACGCCGTGGCGACGCTGGGTACCGCCACCACGGAAGACCATTTAACTCGCCTGTTTCGACTGGTGAGTCGTGTGGTGTTCTGTTTTGACGGCGACCGTGCGGGAAGGCAGGCGGCGAGTCGGGCGTTGGAAACCGCGTTGCCGCAAATGATTGATGGCCGTGAAGCGCGCTTTCTGTTTCTACCGGAAGGTGATGACCCGGATACCCTGGTGCGCCGTGAAGGCACCGAGGCGTTTCAGGATCGCGTCACTTGTGCGATGCCGCTGTCGGAGTTTCTGTTCGAGCAGGCGGCCCAAGGGCGCGACTTAAATACGGTGGAAGGACGCGAGCGATTTGCCAGTCAGGTGCTTGAAGCATTGAACAAAGTGCCTGATGGCATGCTCAAATCACTACTGCTTGAGTCATTGGCGCAGCGTAGTGGGTTGGCGCAGGAGCAGTTGAAAGTATTGCTCGAAAAACGTACCCAAGCGGCACAGCGCCATCTGGCGCAAGGGGAGCAGGGTGAGACTGACTCGACTTCAGGAAGTCCCAGTGCGGTCAAATTGGCGTCTACTCAGCCATCGCGTTCCCGCTCTCAGGTGCTTTCTCCTGTCGGGCGTATTGTTCAGCTTCTGCTGCATGAGCCTAATTTGGTTTCAGCGCTACCTGATCATTTAGAGTGGCTGCCAGAAGATGACGATACGCCGCTATGCCGAGAGCTGGTTGAACTGCTCAAAGCAGGGCGTTACCGCAGTCCGCAGGTGGTGTTGGCGCATTTTCAGGGCAGTCAGCAGGGGCAAGCTTTGGCAGCCTTCGCTAAGCGCGAATTGTTGATTCCAAAGGCAGATAGGGAAGCAGAGCTGAATGGCTGGGTGGAACATCTGCAGCATGTTCAGCGTCAGCGTTCTCCGCAAGAGGAGTACGCAGCGTTGCTGGCGCAGGAGCGCGCCGGACAAAAGTTAGATAAGGAGCAGCGCCAGCGTTTGGCAAGCTTGGTAATGGAGCTTGCACAGCGCCAATAAGGCGGTGTTTTGAGCGATGGGGTTGAATTCCTGCCGTATCAACACCAAATATAAGGTCAGCCACCGAGCGTTGGCCTAACCGAACAACCTAACACACCTAAATGACCGCGCAAATACGTCGAGCTGGAAAATTTCCTGCTATTTACGCTATACTGTACGGCTTGTTGAGTTTAATCGATTCAGCGCTCCAGGTGTTTCATTCTTCTTCGTCGAGATAGGGTTTCTATGGCTGGAAATGCGCAGCAGCAGTCACGTCTGAAGGAGTTGATCGCACGCGGCAAGGAACAGGGCTACCTGACCTATGCCGAGGTCAACGACCATCTACCCGAGGATATCGCCGACCCGGATCAAGTGGAAGACATCATTGGCATGATCAACGACATGGGTATTAGTGTCGCTGAAGAAGCGCCAGATGAAGACACTTTGATGATGTCGGATCAATCCACGGACGAGTCCGCTGCGGAAGAGGCCGTAGCGGCCCTTGCCGCCGTGGAAAGCGATGTAGGCCGCACCACTGACCCCGTCCGCATGTACATGCGTGAAATGGGCACGGTTGAACTTCTGACCCGTGAAGGCGAAATTGAAATCGCCAAGCGGATCGAAGAGGGCACCCGTGAAGTGATGTCGTCTCTGGCCTATTTGCCGGGTGCCGTCGCGTCTATTCTGGACGCCTACGACGCTACCCAGGATGAAGAAGCGCCTGGGCGCCTGTCGGATCTGTTTTCTGGTTTTATCGACCCCGATGAAGGCATCCCCGGCGTTGCCGAAGCGGAAGTGCCGGAGCCGGAACCCGAAGCTGACATTGACGACGACGTTGAAAGCGACGGCGACGATGAGGACGAAGATTCCACGGCGACCGAAGGCGGCCCGGACCCCGAAGAGGCGCGGGCGCGTTTCGAGCAGATTCGTGAGCAAAATGCCTTGGTGGAAGCGGCATTCGCTAAATATGGCCGCGGCAGCGCCGAACTTAAGGCTGAGCAGACCCGTTTAGCGGTACTGTTCTCGCCGATCAAACTGGTACCCAAGCACTTTGAGCGCCTTGTTGGCCAAGTGCGTATCAGCGTTGAGCAGGTGCGCGCCCAAGAAAAAGCGGTCATGCAGCTGTGCGTGAAAAAAGCCAAGGTGCCGCGTAAAACGTTTATCAAGTCGTTCCCTGGCAACGAGTCGCGTAAAACCTGGCTGGATGATTTCCAGGCAGCGCAGAGCAAGTACGCTGACCGCTTAGAGCCGCTGCGCGCCGATATTGCCCGCGCTCAGCGCAAGATCGCCTTTGAAGAGGACATGGTGCAGCTTTCAGTTGCCGACCTTAAAGAGGTGAATCGCAAGCTCTCGATTGGTGAGGCGAAAGCTCGCCGCGCCAAGAAAGAGATGGTCGAGGCTAACCTGCGCTTGGTGATCTCGATTGCCAAGAAGTACACCAACCGTGGTTTGCAGTTCCTGGATCTCATTCAGGAAGGCAACATCGGCTTGATGAAAGCGGTCGATAAGTTCGAATACCGCCGTGGTTACAAGTTCTCTACCTATGCCACTTGGTGGATTCGTCAGGCAATCACCCGCTCCATTGCGGATCAGGCGCGCACCATTCGTATTCCGGTACACATGATTGAGACCATCAACAAGCTCAATCGCGTATCACGCCAGATGCTGCAGGAAATGGGCCGCGAGCCGACGCCGGAAGAGCTTGGCGAGCGTTTGGAAATGCCGGAAGACAAAGTACGCAAGGTGCTCAAAATTGCCAAAGAGCCGATCTCCATGGAGACGCCGATTGGTGACGACGATGATTCACACCTGGGCGACTTTATCGAAGATGGCACCATGCTGCTGCCCATCGATATGGCGACCGGCGAAGGCTTGATCGAAGCCACCCGCAACGTGCTAGGTGGCTTGACCGCCCGCGAAGCGAAAGTGCTGCGTATGCGCTTTGGTATTGATATGAATACCGACCATACGCTGGAAGAAGTGGGCAAACAGTTTGACGTAACGCGCGAGCGCATTCGTCAGATTGAAGCCAAAGCGCTGCGCAAGCTGCGTCACCCCAGCCGCTCTGAGCCGCTGCGCTCGTTCCTCGACGAGTGAATGCCGTAAGTAGTGCGTGGTAGTAAGTAGTAAGTGATAGTAAATAGTGAGTGATAAATAGAAAGTAAAAAGCCCGCCGTTCTTTGAACGGCGGGCTTTTTTATGATCGGTATGTTTTTTTATGATCGGTATGTTTTTTTATGATTGTATGTTTTGTTTTTGATGATAAACGTGTGTCTTATGACCGAATATTTGCCCCAAGTGCTACTGTCTGGCCAAGTAGACCCGTCTTGCTAGCAGCAGGAGTTCAAGGGTGGCGATCAAAATTAAGCTGTAACCAAGTAGCTCAACCACTTCTTCGGCGACGTTTTTAAAGTCCCGCGTATAGCTCTCTTGAAGCACCGTGCGCCAAAAATCCTGCCGCCCATATAAGCGCGAAAAAATATAAGTGGTTAGCACGCCTGCCGTAAATAAACCAAACGCAAAGGTATTGCTATAGTGGGCAAACTCTTCCAGAAAGCGTCGGCGTTGCTTAATCACCCAAACCAGCGTGGGAATAATAATCAGCGCGACAAGTACCTTCCACGTGTTGCGGGCTATATAGTTGTCTAAAAAATAATCTTGTTCGCGCACCAGCGAAGCGGCCACAAACGCTAGCAGCAGTAGCGTGACGGTGGGCCAGACCTTTAGCACCTGACGAATATAAATCAGCATGGCGCAGCAGGTGGCCAGCACGAGTGTTTGCGTAAACTCGGTAAAACCCAATTCAGAAAACCGCACTGAGGGAAGATAGAGCGCTTCAAGATAGGCGCCTTGGGCAATTGCCCCAATGAAAAATACGTATAACACTGCACGTATTAAAATAGTTTGAAACCCTATTGGCCAGGGAGGTGAAGAAGACATACCGACATCCATTGTGGGTAAGCAGCGTCGTAACGTGCATATGCAAACATGCAGGGGTGAATGTTCATTATATCGTCACACTTCTGTGTTCGCACGTCGATATTGTGGTTATTCGCTCGACGTTTGGTCATCGCCCCTGCAAAGTGTTAAATGGGCAGGCAATAACAACGTTGTGAGGGAGTATCGGCATGGCTATTAGTGTGTTTGATCTTTTTCGTATTGGTATTGGACCCTCCAGTTCCCATACGGTCGGGCCGATGCGCGCTGCGCGTGATTTTGCCATGGCGCTCGAAGACGCCTCCGTCACGCGAGTCGTGGTAAGACTTCATGGCTCACTGGCCGCCACCGGCGTGGGTCACGGTACTGATCAAGCGGTGATCATGGGACTGATGGGGGAGGCGCCCGAAAGCATCGACCCCGACACTATTGCATCGCGATTAAAACAACTTGATGAGAGCGAACCACTGTTGCTTGCCAATGGCCAGCAAATCGCCTTTGAGGTTGGCAGCGATGTGGAGTGGGATGAAACCTGCCTGCCGTTTCATCCTAATGCCATGGTGTTGAGCGCTTACTGCCATGGCACACTGATAGCGACGAACACATATTACTCACTAGGCGGCGGCTTCTATGTTGATCAGGCCAAGGCGGATCAAGGCGAGGTGGGTGAGGACAGTACGCCGCTGACATATCCCTTTAATACGGCGGAGGAGCTGCTCGCACTCTGCCGGCAGCATCAACTGCGCATTAGTCAGTTGATGCTTGAAAACGAGAAGGCTTGGCGTAGCGAATCGGCCATTCGTGAAGAGCTGCTGACTATTTGGCAAGCGATGAGTGACAGCATTGACAATGGCCTGCGTGCCACAGGGCATTTGCCTGGAGGGTTAAATGTGCGCCGCCGTGCGCAGTCTTTGCATCAGCAATTACTGAGTCCGCCAGAAAATCAGCGCCTGATTGTGTCGAGTTTTACTGTGATGGATTGGGTCAATGTATTTGCGCTGGCGGTGAACGAGGAGAACGCCGCTGGGCGGAGGATGGTCACCGCACCGACTAACGGGGCGGCGGGCATCGTGCCAGCCGTATTGGCGTACTATTTGAAATTTGAGCCCGACGCTAGCGAGGCGGATGTAGTGGATTTTCTGCTCACAGCCGGGGCAGTCGGCATTTTGTGTAAAAAGAATGCTTCCATCTCGGGCGCTGAAGTAGGCTGCCAAGGCGAGGTGGGCTCCGCCTGTGCAATGGCGGCCGCTGGGCTTGCCGAAGTGCTGGGCGGCACGCCGGGCCAAGTGGAAAACGCTGCTGAGATCGGCTTGGAGCATAATCTGGGGTTAACCTGCGACCCGGTGGGCGGCCTTGTCCAAGTGCCTTGTATAGAGCGCAATGCGATCGCCTCCGTCAAAGCCATTAATGCCGCGCGTATGGCGCTGCATGGCGATGGCGAGCACTTTATATCGCTGGATAAAGTGATTCGCACCATGCGCGATACCGGCCGCGATATGCAGGATAAGTACAAAGAGACCTCTAAAGGCGGGCTCGCCGTTAATGCTATTGAGTGCTAAGCAGCGGTTTCTTAACTAAGCGAGTCCTTGGGCAAGACGCTAGCAATATTGGCGACCAGATAATCTACCAACTGGCGTATTTTAGGCGATAGATGGCGGTGGCGAGGGTAGACCGCCCACACAGCGGTATCGTGGTGCTGAAAAGGCTCCAGCACGGCGACCAGCTCGCCGCTGGCTAAGTAGGGGGCCACGTAGTAGTCCGGCAACTGGGCAAGCCCCAACCCCTTGCGCGCGGCGTCCAGCAGCGCCGGGCCGGAATTGCCGCTCCAGCATCCCTCGACACGGACTTCCCGGCGTTGGCCGTTCACTTCAAATAACCAGTTAGGTCGTGAGCCAATCAAGCAACGATGTTGGCTAAGTTCAGCCAGGGTATGCGGGCGCGGCGCTTGGCGAAAATAGCTCTGCGAGCCGACGATATATTCGCGCCGGTCGCATAGGCGCCTAGCGATTAGGCTGGAATCCTTTAACACCCCCATTCGAATGGCAATGTCGTAGCCCTCTTCAATCAATTCCACCGGCCGGTTAGTGAAGTGCATATGCACGTCCAACTGAGGGTGTAGACACTGAAAGTCGTTAACCAGCGGGGCAATAAAACGCTCTCCAAACGTAGTGGCCGAGGTGAGTTTAAGCAAGCCGTTAGGCTTGCCTTGCAGTTCGCTAAGCGCTTGTTCAGCATCGCGCAGCCCATCAAAAAGATGACGACAGTGCTCAACGTAAGTAGCCCCTGCATCGGTCAGGCGGATTTGCCGCGTGGTGCGGTAGAATAATTGTACGCCCAGCTGATTTTCGAGCTGGCTGACCAAACGACTGATATGCGAAGTGGATACTTTTAAGTGGCGGGCAGCGGCAGAGAACGTGCCCAAACGCACTACCTCGACAAACGCTTCGATACGGCTCCAGTGCTGCATGTTGATTCCTTAGGTCGACGGCGATTGTTGCTGAGTGACAATAATCTTATGAGTGTATCCCGCTTTATCTACTGCGCCTAGCTGACCTACACTGCTCGCATCGTTAGCGTATCAATGGAGTGTATAGCTTATGTCTAAATTCTTATCTCAGTGGTCGCGCGGTGCGCTGGCCGTTGCTATTAGTGCTGGCTGTGCCGCTAGTGCTCAGGCAGAGCTACCTACGCAACAGCAAGAGCAGGCTCCCGGCTGGTTTCGTATGATGGTTGGGGAGTATGAAGTCACTGCTCTATACGATGGTCATACAGCGATTGATACTTCTTTGCTAAAAGGCATGGAGCAAGAAGAGATTCTTCGCCATCTGGATGCGCTATTTATTGATGCGGAAAGCGGTATGCAAACCGCGGTTAACGCTTTTCTTATTCATACTGGCGAGAATCTGGTGTTGGTCGATGCCGGGTCTGCCGCCTGCTTTGGCCCCTCGCTTGGTCAGGTAGAGAGCAACCTCCGCGCATCAGGCTACTCGCCAGAAGATGTCGACACGGTGTTGATGACCCATTTACATCCGGATCATGTTTGCGGTTTAGCCAATGAGAGTGGCGAGGCGGTTTATCCAAACGCTGAGTTACGTGCCAGCCAAGCCGATGCTGATTTTTGGTTGGATGAGGAGCGTGCGGCAGCGGCGCCCGAAGGTAATCGAGCGTTCTTTGAAATGGCCCAAGACGCGGTAGCGCCTTATCAGGAAGCGGGTCGCTTCAACCCCTTTACAGCAGGTGATGAAGTGCTCATGGGCATTGTTGCTCAAGATACTCATGGCCATACTGTTGGTCACTCAAGCTTTATGCTCAATAGCGATGATGAGGCCATGCTGGTATGGGGAGACGTAGTGCACAGCTACGGCGTGCAGTTTGCCGACCCTACGGTGGCTATTGAGTTTGATTCTAATCCAGAGCAAGCCGTGCGCACGCGGGAAAGTGTGCTCGAAAGCGCCGTTGAAGATAAGCACTGGATCGCCGGTGCCCATATGCCTTTCCCTGGTATTGGACATATCATAGAAGATGAACAAGGGTATCGCTGGCTGCCAATTGAATTTGCCCCGGTAGCAGCTGACGAGTAACGCATTCGTAATAGTGGTTGAAGTAATGAACATTGAGGAGCCGAAATGAAGTCACGCGCAGCTGTTGCACTAGAAGCGGGTAAGCCGCTCGAATTAGTTGAGATTGATGTTGAAGGCCCAAAAGCGGGCGAAGTACTGGTTAAAATGGCAGCGACTAGCGTCTGTCATACCGATGCCTACACGCTTTCTGGAGCTGATCCGGAAGGTAATTTTCCCGCCGTATTGGGTCACGAAGGGGCCGGCGTCGTTCAAGAAGTAGGCGAGGGCGTTACCAGCCTTAAGCCGGGCGACCATGTGATCCCGCTCTACACCGCCGAGTGCGGCAAATGTAAATTCTGTTTGTCGGGTAAAACCAACCTGTGCGGCAGCGTGCGCGCTACCCAGGGTAAGGGGGTCATGCCTGACGGTACCTCGCGGTTCTCCCTAGACGGTAAGATGCTTCATCACTACATGGGCACCTCTACGTTCAGCGAGTACACGGTGTTGCCAGAAGTCTCCCTAGCGGTGGTGTCTAAAGAAGCCCCTATGGATAAAATCTGCCTGCTGGGCTGCGGTGTGACTACCGGCATCGGTGCAGTGCTGAATACCGCCAAAGTAGAGCCGGGCGCTACGGTGGCGGTGTTTGGCCTTGGTGCGATTGGTCTTGCTGTTATTCAGGGTGCGGTGATGGCCAAAGCGGGTCGAATTATTGCCATTGACGTTAACGCTGATAAGTTCGAGCTGGCCAAGCAGTTTGGCGCTACCGATTTTGTGAACCCGAAAGAGTATTCAGACCCGATCCAACAAGTCATTGTCGATATGACCGATGGCGGTGTCGACTACTCCTTCGAGTGTATCGGCAACGTTAACGTGATGCGTTCGGCGCTGGAGTGCTGCCATAAAGGCTGGGGCGAATCGATCGTGATTGGTGTCGCCGGGGCCGGTGAAGAGATTTCGACACGGCCGTTTCAACTGGTCACCGGGCGCGTCTGGAAAGGATCCGCCTTTGGTGGCGTCAAAGGGCGCAGCGAGCTACCGGGTTACGTTGATCGTTATATGAACGGTGAGATCAATATCGACGACTTCATTACCCACGATATGCCGTTTGAGAAGATCAACGAAGCGTTTGATTTACTGCATGCGGGTAAGAGCATTCGTACCGTACTGCATTACTGAGTATCATTGCTGAAACTGATAGCTAGCACGTGTAAAACGCGGCGGGGAGACCTGCCGCGTTTGCTGCATTTAAAGGAACCTGCCCATGAGCATGAGTGAAACTTTAGAACTGGTGTCCGCTAACCGTAGTTTTGGTGGCTGGCATAAGCGCTACCGCCATTACTCCCGTGCGCTGGATTGCGACATGGTCTTTGCCGTTTACCTGCCCCCCCAGGCGGAAAACGCGCGCGTACCGCTGCTTTGGTGGCTCTCGGGGCTAACCTGCAATGACGAAAACTTTATGCAGAAAGCGGGCGCTCACCGTATTGCCGCCGAATTGGGTGTGGCGATTGTCTGCCCTGACACCAGCCCCAGAGGCACGGATTTGCCTGGCGAGCACGAAAGTTTTGACCTGGGATCCGGGGCTGGGTTCTATGTCAACGCGACTGAGGAACCTTGGAAGTCTCATTATCGCATGTACGACTATGTGATTGAGGAGCTGCCTTCCGTAGTACGCCAGCACTTCCCGGTGAATGGTCGCGAATCCATTAGTGGCCATTCGATGGGTGGGCATGGCGCATTGATTCTGGCACTACGCCACCCAGGTCGTTTCCGCTCAGTATCGGCTTTTTCACCGGTGGTGAATCCAATGAACTGCCCCTGGGGGCAGCAAGCCTTTACCGCTTATCTAGGTGAAGACCAATCACGCTGGCGCCAGTACGACGCCTGTGAACTGGTGGCTAATGGTGCATCCCGTCAGCGACTGTTTATCGACCAGGGCGAAGCGGATCAGTTCTTAGAAGAGCAGCTTCAGCCTGAGCGTTTAGAAGCCGTTTGTGAAGAGCACGATCATCCGTTAACACTGCGCCGTCAGCCGGGCTACGATCACAGTTACTTCTTCATTGCCTCGTTCATTGAGGATCATCTGCGCTATCATGCAGACCACCTCATGAAGCGTTAAGGATTACTGGATGCTCAATCGTTCGCTGCGCCGTTTTATGCGTCTGCTATGGCGGATTGTATGGCGCAGCGTATTAGCGTTTGTGCTGCTATCAGTCGCGCTGGTAGTGCTGTTTCGCGTTGTTCCTCCACCGGGCTCGATGGTGATGGTTGAGCGCAAAATACAGAGTTGGATCCATAGTGAGCCGATTCGACTACAGCGCGAGTGGCGCGGTTGGGATTCGCTCTCTGACAACGCCAAACTGGCAGTGATTGCCGCAGAGGATCAGCGCTTTCCGCATCATAGTGGGTTTGATCTTGTCGAATTACGCCGCGCGCTGCAGGCCAGTCGGGACGGCGGAAGGCTACGCGGTGCCAGCACCCTGAGCCAGCAAACAGCGAAAAACGTGTTTCTATGGACCGGCCGAAGCTGGACGCGCAAGGGGCTAGAGGCGTGGTTCACGCTGCTGATTGAGATACTCTGGAGTAAGCAACGTATTCTTGAGGTTTATCTCAATGTCGCTGAGTGGGATCGCGGCGTGTTTGGGGTGGAGGCAGCGGCTCAGCACTATTTCGGCGCCTCTTCCCATTCCCTTACCGAGCGCCAAGCCAGCTTGCTGGCCGCTATTTTACCCAGCCCGTTAACGCGTAGCGCCGCAAGGCCCGATGCTCAGGTTGAGCGGCGCAGCCAGTGGATACGCCAGCAGATGCGTAACTTAGGCGGAGCTGATTATCTGCAACAACTATAGTTTAGGATGCTGATATAAAAGCATTGATAGCCGATTAGGTCATATTTTTATTCACATGACCTAATGGTATTGCCTAACGGTATTTGGCGTCATCAATTTCCGCCAATGCTTCTAAATTTGGGTAGGAAAAGTAGTAGCCTTGCTGCATCGGAATACCCAATTCAACTAGGCAGCGAGACTCTTCACGGGTTTCAACGCCCTCAGCAATTAGCTGTGTTCCCAATGTGCTTGCTAGCGCCACTAGGCTACGAAGTATGGCTTGTCGACGCTTATCACTATCGCATTCCATTACCAGGTCGCGGTCAAGTTTCAGCGTATCTGGCCGCAGGTCTGTCAGTAGATCGAGGTTGGCATAGCCATTACCAAAGTCATCCAGTGACGTGGTAAAGCCCATCTCACGGTAACTTTCGATAATCCGACGCATATGCCCACGATCTTTAACCCGCTCAGTTTCGGTTATTTCAAAATTGAGCTGCTCGGTAGGCCAGCCAACACGGTGCGCTGTTTCAAGGGTGGCTTGAATGCACGCTCTTGGTTCGTAAACCGCATTGGGTAGAAAGTTAATCGAGAGCTTTTCCTGCATACCCAGCTTGCTGGCTAGCTCTATGGCCTTGATACGGCAGGCCTGGTCAAAGCGGTACATCAAATCCTTTGTCACTTGCTCAAGTATTGAAAAGGCAGATTCACCATTGGGCCCGCGCACTAACGCTTCGTAGTAAATAATTTCTCGCTGACTAACATCGACGATTGGTTGAAATGCCATCGTAAATGCAAAAGGTACCGGTGAATCGCAACGGTTACAGTGTCCGTTCACCCTGGCACAGTGGTGTTGTGCTGACATGTTTATCCAAACCCTGTTCTACAAAACCTTGTTATCGTCTAGTCGCCCCATGGGCGGGTTTTCGAATCACCATCACTACCCCTGTGATGGCAATCACCATTCCCGCAAGCCCCAATAGGGGTAGACGTTCGTCAAATAACCACCACGCCTGAAGCGCCGTGACGGGTGGCACAAGATAAAAAAGACTCGCTACCCGCGAGGCTTCCCCCTTTTTAATCAAGGCCATAAGTAACAGGATAGCGGCAATTGAGAGAATCAACACCAGCCAAGCAAGGGTAAGTACAAAAGTATTACTCCATTCCACCTGGCGTGTCTCAAATAGCAGTGCGCCACTCCCTAGTAGGACACCTGCCGCCAAGTATTGAATAACCGCCCCAGAAAGCAGCGGCATACTGGTACAATATCTTTTCTGATAAAGCGTACCCAACGAAATGCCCATTAAAGCGGCAGTGACGCATAGTAAAGCGCTAATACCGAAGCCATCAAAAAGGGATTCACCAATCTCTAGCTTACTGCCGAGGACTAAGCAGATTCCGATTAAACCCAGGCTTAACCCCACCCACTGAAGCCGTGTCAGCTTTTCCCCTAATAGTGGCCCGGCAAAGGCGGCAGTTAAAAGCGGCTGAAGACCGACTAGCAGCGCCGCTAGCCCGGCCGGCATACCTAAGTAAATGCCATAGAAGACACCACCTAAGTAAGCGCCGTGAACTAGAAAGCCCGATATGGCGATGTGTGTCCATAACCTAGGTGATGTTGGCCAAGGAATGCGCATTAAGAGCGCCAACGGAATTAACAGCAGTAAGGTCAGCACGAAGCGTATGAACAGAAACGTGAAGGGTTCGGCATAAGGCAGGCCAAATTTGGCGCCAATAAAGCCTGTGCTCCAAAGAAGAACAAAAATAGCGGGCATAGCAGCCAAGCCCGCAGAAGAGAGGTCGTTATATTTTAAACTGTTGAATTTATTGGTCATTATTTTTCCGTAGTGGCGTGTTTAGATCATTTATTTGATACATATAGTTCTTTTTGTTACTAACTTTTACATAATAAATTGAACCTGCTTGAATCAGGCGCGTCACAGTTGGCACATACATAACGCAATATTGAGGTTTGTTACTATGCAACGTATGACTGCTCTGTTCTCCGCTGCCCTGCTCGCTACTGGTTTAATGACGGCTACTGCTCATGCCCAGCAAGATCAGGATTCAGCACAAGATCCAATGGCAACTCAGCAAGCAGCACCTGCCCAGGATTTCTCTGACGATCAGCTCCAGCAGTTCGCCGATGCTTCTCAAGAAATTGCGGTTATTTCTCAAGAATATACCCAGCGTCTGCAGGAAGCGGAAGATGAATCAGCGCAGCAGGAAGTGCGCACTGAAGCTAACGACCGCATGATCGAAGTGGTCGAAGACAGCGGCTTAGATGTTGATACCTTCAATGCAATTGGTCAATCTATTCAGCAAGACCCAGAAATGATGCAGCGTGTTCAGGAAATGGCTAGCCAATCCTAAGCTGAGTCATTGATATCAGCTGATAGCCTTCTAGTGTAGCTAGTTTACTAAATTAATTAGCCACGTAACTATCAGTTCGGCTTCGGCCACCAAAGCCCGGTGCTTATTGCATCGGGCTTTTTCATGTTGGCTTCTTCAATAATGAATCTTTTCAACAAGGTCGCCTTATTGTGCATCGTGGGTTTACCTTACCTAGCCTACCCGCCACACTTTACGTTATATGTTGATTATTCAGTCAATTGACCGGCAAGCCTAAGGAGTCCGTATGGATGTCGAACTGCTAGAAATACGCCAGCATATGGGGCGGTTTCCCCCGTTTGATGGGCTGTCGGATGATCTTCTCGATGCCATCGCAGAACAGGTGGAAGTGAGCTATTTCAAAACTGGAAGTAGTATTTTAGAGCTCAATGAGACGTTAAGTGACCTTTGCTATATTCGCAGTGGCGCTGTAGAGGTCTATCGTAGCCAGGGAGAGCTATATAACCGCCTGGGTGAAGGCGATATTTTCGGTCACTTTAGCCTGCTGCGTAACCACAAAGTGCGCTTCCCAGCCCAAGCGATTGAAGATACTTTAATCTACTTTATCCCTAACGCAGTCTTCCAACGTCTGTGTGAAGAAGATGACCATTTTGCTGATTTTGTTGAGCTAGAACGGCCACGGCTAGAAACCGCCGCCGAGCAGCAAAAGAAATCCAATGACATGATGGTCACGCGGATACGCAAACTGCTGACTCGATATCCGGTAATGGTTGAAGTTTCTACCAGCGTTCAGCAAGCCGCTCAGCAGATGAGCGAAGCCCAAGCCTCTGCGCTATTAGTATTGAAAGAGGGGAGTGACAACCCACGCTTCAGCTTCAAAGACAGCGAGGGCCAAACATGGCAGATGTGCGGAATTATAACCGATAGTGATTTTCGCACTCGCATTGTGGCTGAGGGGCTATCGCCACAAACTAAAGTGGGCGAAGTGGTTTCCTCGCGCTTAATTACTATTCAATCAGATGCCTCGGTCTATGAAGCCATGCTGACGATGCTGCGCAGTAATGTGCATCACCTGCCTGTGCTCTATCGTCAGCGTCCGGTAGGCGTCGTGCATCTTTCCGATATCATTCGTTATGAAACCCATAGCGGTCTCTATCTGGTTAGTAATATTTTTAACCAATCCAGCGCCCAAGGGTTAGCACGCTTAGCGCCGGATGTACGTGCGGCGTTTGTACGGATGGTGCAAGAGGGGGCCAATTCTCAGATGGTGGGTAGCGCGCTTTCCACCATCGGGCGTAGCTTTACCCGCCGACTGCTAGAAATGGCCGAAGCGGAACTAGGTCCGCCGCCAGTGCCTTACTGCTTTATGGTCAATGGGTCCATGGCGCGCAATGAGCAGAGCATTGTTACCGATCAAGACAATGCGCTGATCCTCTCCGATGAGTTTGTTCCCGAACAGCACGACGTTTACTTTCACGCCTTGGCGAAAATTGTTAGCGATGGTTTGGACGCCTGCGGCTATACCTATTGCAAAGGTGACGTGATGGCGACCAATACGCAGTGGCGCCAGCCACTAAGTGTTTGGAAGCGCTATTTTCAGGATTGGATGGCCAATCCGACGCCAGAAAGGCTGCTACACAGTTCGATATTTTTTGACCTGGATAGCTGCTATGGCGAAGACCACTATGTGGAAACGTTGCAAGACCTGATTGCTGAAACGGCACCCAAATCGCCGCTATTTTTAGCCGCCATGGCGCGAAATGCCTTAAACCGTACACCGCCGTTAGGATTTTTCCGTACCTTTGTGATGGAACAGGACGGCAAGCATAACAACTCCATCAATCTAAAACGGCGGGGCACTGCACCGATGGTGGATTTGGTGCGTATCCATGCCTTGGCTTGCGGCTCCAAAGCGCAGAACTCTTTCCAGCGTTTGAATGACATTGGAAACACCCAGTTATTAGCGACCGGGATGAGTGAAAAATTGAGCTATGCGTTTGAGTTTCTATGCATGTCACGGCTTCGCCATCAAATGATCGACCTACAAGAAGATCGTCTACCGGATAACAATATCGAGCCTGAGAATGTCGAGGATAGCGAGCGCCACACCCTGAAAGACGCTTTCCAGGTGCTTAGCAATGCGCAAAAATTTCTGAAGTTTCGCTACCCGATGCCCGCTCAGCGGCAGGGGCGCTGAAATGTTTGGAATACGACCACGTCAGAAAATCACTCAGGCCGATTGGGCGGGCTATATGGCCCAGCGGGCGCAGCAAGCCGACAGTGCGGCGATCCAACAGTTTTTCAGTACTCTACTGCCTGACCCGGAAACCCCGATTGCCGAGGTGCCCATGGTGGCACTTGATATGGAAACCACCGGGCTGGATGAGCGACGTCATGCCATTGTCAGTATTGGTCTTGTGCCGTTTACCCTTAATCGCATTAAGCTTGCCGAGCGGCGCTACTGGGTGGTGAATCCTTCGCGGCCGCTGGCGGAAGCTTCGATTGCCTATCACCACATTACCCACTCCGAGATTGCCCAGGCGCCAGATTTAGAAGTGATATTGGATGAGGTGTTAGCGGCGTTAGCGGGTAGATTAGTCGTCGTTCACTTCCGCAATATCGAGCGGCCTTTTTTAGATGCCGCTGTCAAAGCTCGCCGTGGGGAAGGAGTGCTGTTTCCGATGATTGATACCATGTCGCTGGAGGCGCGGCTCCATCGCCAAACGCTTTGGGCACGTTTTCGTCGTTGGTTGGGCCGCCCACCGGTTTCGATTCGTTTGCATGCAAGTCGCGAACGCTACGGTTTGCCCCCATATCAAGGCCACCACGCCTTGGTGGATGCACTGGCGACGGCAGAGTTGCTACAGGCGCAAATTGCCACTCACTACCGGCCTGAAACGCCGCTAAAAGATATTTGGTGTTAACGGTTATACACAAAAAAATGGGCAACCCAGTGGGTTGCCCATTTGCTTTACGGAGTCAGTAGACAGAAAACTTAAACCGCTTTTGGCTCGCTCATCAACCCCTTGATAATGGCATAGCAGGCCACTAGCAATATGATGGTGAACGGGAAGCCGGTTGATACAGCCATGGTCTGGAGTGCCGTTAGGCCACCGCCGAGCAGTAGTGCAATGGCAATCGCGCCTTCAATGATCGCCCAGAACACGCGCTGTGGTTTCGGTGCATCGACCTTACCGCCCGCGGTAATCGAGTCGATAACCAACGAGCCGGAGTCAGAGGAGGTCACGAAGAACACAATCACCAGCACAATGGCGACGAATGAGGTGATCTGCGAGAGCGGCAGCTGTTCCAGCATGATGAATAGCTGCAGATCGACACCGGCATCACGTACGGCTTCAATACCCTGACTCACATACTGATCAATCGCTGTGCCGCCAAAGGTGGTCATCCACAATACGGAGACTGTAGACGGCACCAGCATTACCGAGACCAGAAACTCACGCACGGTGCGGCCACGCGAAACACGGGCGATAAACATACCAACGTAAGGAGACCAGGAGATCCACCAAGCCCAGTAGAAGGCTGTCCAGCCTTGGCTAAAGTTGGCGTCTTCACGGCCAAACGGATTAGATAGCGCCGGCAGATGCACCGCATAATTCCACAAGTTCTCAAAGAAACCGGTGGCGATCAGCAGGGTAGGGCCCACCGCAATAACGAAGAAAAGCAGTATGGCCGCAAGGATGATATTGATCTTGGAGAGCAGCTGTACGCCCTTATCAACACCCGCAATGATTGAGCCAATGGCGATGATCGTAATACCCACGATCAATAAGATCATGGTGATATCACTTTCCGGCGCGCCAAACAGGTAAGTAAGGCCCGCTGCGGCTTGTGTAGCCCCTAACCCCAGAGACGTAGCCAAACCAAATAGCGTGGCAAAAACGGCCAGAATATCAATAAGGTGACCCGGCCAGCCCCAAACGCGTTCACCCAGAATGGGATAGAACACCGAACGCATGGAGAGCGGTAGGCCCTTATTGAACGAGAACAGTGCCAGCGAAAGCGCGACAACCGCATAAATCGCCCATGGGTGCAGGCCCCAATGGAAGATAGTCGCCGCCATGCCGAGCGCTGCAGCACCTTCGGCATCGCCCTCTGCACCACCAAGCGGTGCCCAGCTGCCACCGTCAAAGGAGGTTCCAAAGTGGGTCAGCGGCTCGTTAACGCCGAAGAACATCAGGCCAATGCCCATGCCCGCGGCAAACAGCATTGAAAACCAGCCCATATAGGTAAAATCAGGCTTGGCATTAGCACCACCAATGCGGATTTTACCTAGCGGGGAGAAGATCAGGCCAATACACAAAATGACGAAGACATTCGCCGATAAAATAAAGAACCAGCCCAGATTACCGGTCAAGAAACCGAAAAGGGCGTCATAAATCGGTGCGATGGTGTCTTGCAACGCAAGCGTCAGTATTACAAACAGCAGCACCACCACAGACGAAATGGTAAATACCTTGCCGTGCAGGTCTAAGTTGAGACCCATGGTATTGGTGGTGATATTGTCTTGGCCGATGACATAATCGGTATCAATCAAATTCGCCGGGCCATCCGGCGAGGGTATTCCCTCAGAGACGGGCTCTTCGGGAGGGCGTTTATCGTCGTGGTTATCCACTTGAGCCTCTCTATTTCGATCAAGGTATGTCGATCAAAAGATGTTGAACAAAAACCAAAATGTGGTCATCAACCAACATTGCATGGCGTACGTTAAGGCGCACAATAGCAAATCTGTTAAAACAGTGTTCAACGTATTGTGAACCATAGCGCTTAATACGGTGCTTAACACAGCACTTAAAACGGTACTTACAACGACAACAGAGGGCCGAAGCCCCCTGCTATAGCTTGCTCGTATAGTTTTAGCTATCGAGCCACTGTTCCACTACGTCTTGGTTGTCTTCAACCCACTGCTTTGCGTTCTCGTAGGGGTCGCTGCCATCTTCCTGATTCATCAGCATGACTTCCCCCATCTGCTCTGGCGTCCATTCGAAAGCATCGAGAATGGCATAGGCTTCTGGCATGTCTTCTTCCAGGCCTTCGCGAACCGCGGTATGGATCTGCTCTGCACCACCGTAGACATTTTCAGGATCTTCTAGGTATTTGAGGTCAAAGCGGGCGAACATCCAGTGAGGCGTCCAGCCGGTAACAACAACGTTTTCTTCGTTATTAATGGCACTCGAAAGCGCTGCCGTCATCGTGGCGCCACTACCGCTACGCAGTTCCAGGTCAAGGTCATAGGTATCCACAACCTCTTCGGACAGCGACATTAAGCCTGCGCCGGGGTCAATACCGATGATCTCGTTATTAAAGCTGTCAGCGTTATCGTTAAGGTCAGCAATGGAGTCGACGTCGGTGTACTCAGGTACAACGAGGCCTAGCTTGGTGCCGTCCAGGTTGGGACCCAGGTCTTCTATGCTATCACCCAAGCGTTCCATGTAATCGGCGTGAGTGGTTGGCAGCCAAGCGGCAACGATAGCATCCGCATCGCCAGAAGAGAGCGCTTGGAACATGGCAGCAGCAGAAAGCGAGGTGAGATCCACCTCATAGCCTGCTTGCTCAAGTACTGCGGCAACCACGTTGGTGGAAGCAACTTCAGATGACCATTCGACGTAAGCCAAGTTAATGGTGCCTTTCTCTTCCTCGGCTTGCGCTGTACTGCTGATAGCGACGCCTGTACCAGCTAACAGTGCCAGTGAAGCGATACGGATACGGAGGTTCAATGTGCGATGTTTCATTCACTTTCTCCCTTGGGTATACATTTATTAATGTGACGATCTGCTGCCAAACACAGCATGCTTAGCCAGAAGCGACTTAGCAAGCGGTTGGCTCAACGCAGTCGCTTCTGCCGTTTTGCTTAATTGATGCATTTTTCCGGTTATCGGGTCTTTCTCAGTGACTGCGTCAAGCGGTCAAGCAGCATGGCTAGAATAACCACCGCAATACCCGCTTCAAAACCATCGCCAGGACGCAGACGTTGAATAGCGCGCCATACTTCGCTGCCCAAACCATCCGCACCGATCATGGCGGCAATCACTACCATGGAGAGCGCCAACATGATGGTCTGGTTGATACCCGCCATGACTGTGGGTAATGAAAGCGGCAGCTGTACTTTGAACAGTTTCTGACCCCGTGTAGCGCCATAAGCATCAGCGGCTTCGATGAGCTCTACAGGAACTTGACGAATACCCAGCGTGGTAAAGCGAATCGCCGGTGGCATCGAGAAGATGACCGTTGCAAAAATTGCTGAGACGGAGCCAATGCCGAAAAACGGAATCGCGGGAATCAAATAAACAAACGCTGGCATGGTCTGCATGAAGTCCAGAATCGGCATTATCACGCGGTAAAGCCGATTGGATAGCGCCGCAGCGATGCCCACAGGTAATGCAATGACCACCGCCACCATGGTGGCAAATACCACCAGCGTGAGCGTCTCAATCATTGGGTTCCAAAGGCCCAGGTTCCAAATCAGAGCCAACCCGGCGACGGCGCCGATGGCTAACCGAGGGCCCGCCAGCTTCCAGCAGAGCAGGGCTATCAAGCCGAGCAGTGCCCACTCAGGCAGCCACATTAGACTGTCGTTTAAAAAATCAATGCCGGTTTGAGTGAAGCGTGAGATGCCACGGGTAACCAAAGAGTATTCGCTGGTCAACCAGGTCAGGCCGCTTTCAATCCAGTCCCCTAGCGGGATGCGTGGGATTTCCATTATTGCTCTCCTGCTCGTGCCAGTTCATCAAGTACTGCGCCTTTTACCACCACGCCAAGCAGTTGCTCTTGCTGATCAATCACGGCGATAGGGAAGCTCTTTTCACTAAACATGGCAAACAGGTTATGCAGCGGCTCATCCATAGGGACTTTGCGGAAATCTTGGGTTAAATAGGGAATGATTGAATCAGACCCTTCTTCAATCGCGCGGCTAGCGGCATCCACCTCCAGCAGGCCGAGCAGACGACGGTCGCGATCAACGACGTAGATAGAGTCGATAGTGTGGTCGCGCATACGGTGCAGGGCGGTGCGCGGCCCATCGCTTTCGCGGGCGGTGGTGCGTAGCGGACGCATGGCGCTTTCAGCGGTCAGAATACGTGACCGATCAACCCCTTCGATAAAGCGCCGCACATAGTCATCCGCCGGCTTAGTCAGAATTTCTTCCGGCGTGCCGATCTGTACTACTTCACCATCTTTGAGCAGCACGATGCGGTCGCCAATGTTGAGCGCCTCATCCAGGTCATGGGTGATGAAGACGGTGGTCTTTTGCATTTTGGATTGCAGTTGCAAAAGCTCTTGCTGCATGTCTTTACGAATTAGCGGGTCGAGTGCGGAGAAGGCTTCATCCATTAACAGCACGGTGGCATCGTTGGCCAATGCACGGGCTAGGCCAACGCGCTGCTGCATGCCGCCGGAAAGTTGATTGGGGTAGGCGTCTTCCCAGCCCTCCAAGCCAACCTGTTTCAGCGAGTCATGAGCAATCTTGTGCCGTTCTGCTTTCTCTACGCCGCGAATTTCCAAACCGAACTCGGCGTTTTGCTGCACAGTGCGGTGAGGAAATAGCGCGAAATTCTGAAACACCATAGAGAAGTGGCGGCGACGGCACTCCAGCAACGCTTTCTCTTTCAGCGTCGGGATATTTTCACCGTCGATGACGATCTCACCTTCGGTCGTTTCAATCAGGCGGTTAAGGCAACGAATCAACGTCGACTTGCCTGACCCTGAAAGCCCCATGATAACCAGCAGTTCGCCTTCATAGACATCAAACGAAATATCCGATAGCCCCAGCGTCTGGCCTGTTTTCTCCAGAATTTCCGGGCGCTTCATTCCCTGGTTACGTAGCTCGATTGCTTTTTGAGGGTGCTTGCCAAAGACTTTGCTTAAGCCGCGCACTTTAATTTTGACGGGTCGTGTCTCGTCCATCGGCGGTGCCTTTTTGTTGAGCAGAATGAATGTGCATTGATGGCAGCGTTAGCCGCGGCACAACGTCATTCATAAAAGAAAAGATAACTTGTGTTGGTTAATTTATTAATAATTATTATACATAGGTAGGGCCTATGTGTCACAACGGCTCGCTCAACGGGGCAATTAACGCTACATGTGTCATTTTTTACCCACCTGATTTCGATCAGCTGCCGTCGATGCTGATATTTATTATTTTTTAACGTTATGATTTTAAAGTTTTTGTTTTATTTATGTGGAAGTTGGCACATTAAATGAATGTGCTTGGTAGCCGAGTCACTATTTGTATAAGCCAAATTTTCATTTAATCAGGTGAACGTTTTATTAATTATATGTTGCAGAGTAGAGATTAACGGTTTCATCAATGGAGGTGGGTGATATGGATAATCAACATGACCAAATTGAAAGTCGGCAAGCTACTAAGCGCCCACGTTGGTTAACGGTGTGCATGATGGCAACAGCAGCAAGTGTCATCGTATTGGCTGGTTGCGGCGATAATGAAGAGCCAGCAACGCCCGCGGAAGAGCCTTCTCCGCTGGAGCAAGATGCCACCACTGAACCTGAGCCGAGCATGAGTGAAGAGCCTGCAATGGAGCAAGATTCAGGTTCAGAAGGGTCCATGACTCAAAGTTCAGGCGCGGAATCTGAAGAGCCTATGGCGTCTGAAGAGCCTATGCCTGAAGACACAATGGCTGAGCCCGCCACGGGAACAATGAACCCCGAAGAAGATGAAGCGGGTTTCGGTGAAGGCACTGACCCGATGCCGGGAGACAGTGAAGATACAGATACCACCCCAGATGACGATGGTGAGGAAACCAGTAATCAGTAATGGCTAGACATTAGTAATTGTTAGTGTACCGCTCCCTACGATGGTAAATCGCATCAGCTGTCTGTTCCCTGCGGCTGCTCCACACGGTTTGCCATCCTTTCCGCCCCCGCGCCCGCGGGGGTTTTTTTTATCCTGTTTAATCAGCTAGCAGGGTCGCGTTAATTACTCTTCATTATCTTCAAGGCGGCGGTAGAGTGTTCTGCGTGCGATGCCCAGCACCTCTGCGGTGCGCCGTTTATTGCCCCCTGTGGCTTCCAAGACTTTGTTAATATAACGTTTTTCGACTTCTTCCAAGCTGGGCCAGCGGATCGGAGGCGGGGCTGGCAGTTGGCCGCCCGCGAGTAGTTCGCCACTGACGGAAGGCACTATAGGCGTGCCGGTTTCCACCGTTGATTGCTCCCGCAGGCGCTCGGGTAAATCCTTGTGGCTTAGCGAGCCATCTTCGCTCAGCGTAACGCCGCGCATAATGGCGTTTTCCAATTCGCGCACGTTGCCGGGGTAGGCGTAATTGAGCAAATTACTGAGTGCTTCGGGTTCGATTTTCTCAATCTGCTTGCCCTGTGCCTCAGAGTGCTTATCGATAAGGGCAAAAACAAGATGCTCGATATCGGTGCCGCGCTCACGCAGAGGCGGGATACGCAGCGAAAAAGTTTCCAACCGGTAAAAAAGGTCGCTACGGAAGTTACCTTGCTCTATCTCTTTTTCTAGATTGCGATGGGTCGCAGCGATGATTCGCACATCCACCGGCTCTTCGCGCTCGCCACCCACTGGACGCACGGTTTTCTCCTGCAGGGCACGCAGCAATTTAGCCTGCAGATTAATCGGCATTTCACCAATTTCATCTAAGAACAGGCTGCCGCCCTGGGCGCTTTGAAATAGCCCTTTGCGCGCTTCGCTAGCGCCGGTAAAAGCGCCTTTTACATGGCCAAAGAACTCACTTTCCATCAAGTCGGCGGGAATGCTCGCGCAGTTAACTGGTACGAAGGGCTGGTCGTTACGCGGGCTTTCCTGATGAATGGCGCGAGCAAGTAGCTCTTTACCGGTGCCGCTTTCACCTAAAATGAGGATGGGGGCATCGCTTTTGGCTAACCGAGAGGCATCGTGAAACAGCGCCTGCATGATTTGGCTTTTACCCACGATGCCATGAAAGTGACTGATATCGGTATCGTGGAAGACTGCTAAACGCTGCCGTTCTAGCACACGAAAAACGGCTTCCCGGATTGCATCCAAATCGAGTGGCTTGGTTAAAAAGTCGTCAGCCCCGAGTTTTAATGCCTCGACCGCCTGATCAATGGTACCAAAGGCGGTAATCACGATAATGCCCAACTCACTGCCCGCTTGGCGGAGTTGCTGAAGTAACTGTATGCCAGTCATACCCGGCAAACGTACGTCGGTAATTACCAGCGAGACGGTGGTGTGGCTCAATAGGGCAATAGCTTCTTCAGCGCTAGGGACGCCCAGCGTGGTATAGCCTGCATCCTGCAGTTCTTCCTCTAATAACTCACGTATAGCGGCGTCATCTTCCACCACCAATAAAGGTAAAAGGTGTTCCTGATGGGTCACAAACGTTGTCCTCACGCGGATGCGGTTTCACTAAGGGGTAGTGTAATTTCAAAACCAGCGCCACCAAGGACGCTGTCAAACACGCCGATCGTGCCGCCGTGGTCGTTAATAATGCGATGTACCATAGAGAGCCCCAAACCACTGCCTTGGCCGACGGGTTTGGTGGTAAAAAATGGATCGAACACTTTGTGATGATGAGAGTCGGGTATGCCCGGGCCATCATCTTCTACCCACAGTACTAATTCGTGTTCTTGCTGTTGGGCTCGAACTCTGATGCGGCTTACGTCGGGCGCTTGCGCCGCATTTCTGAGTAAATTGGTCAGCACCTGAATAAGCTGCTGACCATTAGCGATTAAGTTGGGTGTCGGTGACGGTAATTCAATGTCTAGACGAATGTTGCGCGGTTCAAGCTCCTCTTCAACCAAATCACTGGCGCTCATAATAAGCTGATCGAGTGCTAACTCGCCTTTCTCTACGTTATGTTGACGGCCTAATTCCATCAATTGACGCACAATTTCAACGATGCGTTCCACTTCGCCGCGAATGCGTCCGAGTCTTGCTCGCTCGTCATCACCAATGACATCGCGGCGAGCCAGGCGTTGAGCTTGGCCATTGATTACCGTTAGCGGTGCACCTATTTCGTGGGCTACCCCCGCTGCAAGAACGCCTAGTTCGGCTAATTTTTTCGATTTGCGTAGACGCTTTTCAAGCTCTATTTCACGCCGCTGGCGGTCTTCGATTTCTTGGTCTTTCTCTGCCATCGCGTCCAGCATGCCATTTAAACCAGAGGCGAGGCGGCGATATTCGGTAGGGCCGTCTTCGGCGGCACGCTGGCTGCGGTCACCGTCTTCCACCAGCAGCATTACGTGCAGCAGCCGATTAAGCGGGCGCTCGATATGGCGGCGAAACCCCCACCAAATACTAAATACAATCCCTGCAGCGCCGACCACAAATACCAACACGGCCACAATGCTGATAAAGCCAGTATAGCTCTCAATGCCGGTATTGAGTCGGTTAACCTGCAGCACGCCATACACAGTGCCATCTTGTGAACGCAGGGGTGTCAACGCAGAGTAGTAATTCCAGCCATCGTGCTGCCGATAGTTGCTATATAAATCATCGCGCTCAATGACTTGCTGAATTTCTTCCCGGCTGAAAATGTCTTTGCCAAGGCCTAGACCGTATATGTCGCGCCCGTCGGTATCGAATACATAGGCGCCATAAATGCGGTGGAACGAGAACGCCGATTGTAGCGCTTCTTCGAGCGGGGTGCTGCTGTCCGGCGTGACCGCGTAACTCAGCGAAGAGCTCAGCGTGCGGGTAATAATCTCTACTTCCGTTTGTAGCTTTGAGCGTACGTTATCCTCAAGCGATTTAATGGCGACTAAGCTAAACACCACTAGGACGACGAAAAGCGGCACAATTACCGTTAAAATTATTAAATTGCGTAGTCGCATGCGGCG
This sequence comes from Halomonas sp. MES3-P3E, assembly GCF_002836035.1. Taxonomy (NCBI): domain Bacteria; kingdom Pseudomonadati; phylum Pseudomonadota; class Gammaproteobacteria; order Oceanospirillales; family Halomonadaceae; genus Halomonas; species Halomonas sp. MES3-P3E. The sequence goes on from NZ_PJBT01000004.1 coordinate 73,740, forward strand.
CCCATAGTGGTGTTAATACATTTTAGTATCAGTAAATGCTTGAGGCGTTACTGTTTCGTTGGCGCCAAGCGATAAAGACCACCCTGTGGGGCATCGGTAAGCAGATAGATGGCATCGTCCGGGCCTTGGCGAACATCACGAATACGGCCAATGTCACCATTAAGAATCAGTTCCTCTTCGGCTACGTTACCATTCTCTAAGCGCAAGCGAAGTAGCTTTTCACTGCCGAGACCGCCAGCCAATAAGTTACCTTTCCACTCGCCAAACGCGTCGCTAGTCACTTCTGCAAGTCCGGCGGGTGCAAAGCGGCCTTCAAACACATATACCGGGTTCACCATGCCGGGCAGTGAGTCTTCGCCAATCGGTTCATTGGTGGCGTAGTCATTGCCCTGACTGACGTCCGGCCAGCCATAGTTATTGCCTGCTTCGATATGGTTAAGCTCGTCGCCGGTTCGCGGGCCGTGCTCGGATACCCAAGCTTGGCCGTTACTCAACACGGTCATGCCCTGAATATTACGGTTACCCATGGTATAGATTTCGTCCAGTGTGGCGTCATCGTCTACAAAAGGGTTGTCATCAGGCACGCCGCCGGTGGCGGTAAGGCGCAATGTTGAGCCCGCGTGGTCATCGCTTGCTTGGGCGCGAGGCGGCTCACTACCGCGGTCGCCAATGCTCATTAGCAGCGTGCCATCAGGTAGCCAAGCGAGTCGCGAGCCATAATGGCGGCCAGGCCCAGAGGCGCGGTCCTGTTCAAATAAGTGTTCTACCTCACCCAGTTCGTCGCCCAGCCATTGTACGCGTGATAGCGCCGAACGCGTGTTATTGCCATCGGGCTTGCTCCAGGTGAAATAAATCCAGTCGTTGTCACCCGCGCCATTGCCATCTTTGAAATCAGGGTGCAAAACGATATCTAACAGGCCGCCTTGGCCTTGCGTGCTGACGTCTGGCATGCCTTCCAGGGAGCGTTTTTCGCCACTTTCGGGGTCAACAAGCGTCAGTTGCCCGCTGCGTTCACTGACCAGCGAGCGCCCATCAGGTAAAAACGCAACCGCCCAGGGGTGTTCGAAACCCTCGGCGATACGCTCCATAGAAAGGGTTAAATGCTCAGTTTCAAGCGACGCCTCAATCACTTCTGCGTTCGCGTTGTTCATCGTAGCCGCCAGTATCAACCCGCTAATCCCCGCTACTCGAATCCCCGGCGCGAGCCAGAGGCGGGTAGAGTGACTCTTATTGGCATAATGCATAGCGTGCCCTCTGTGATGTTAATGCCCGTTATCATTAGTACCCGTTATTAATAACAGTCTAGCAGTGACTCTTCACTCACGTCGGGGTTCCGCTAAGAGTGCTTAAACGGCGTTATTGAAAGAAGCGGGCTTACATGAGTATGGCGAGCAGTACCGGTATATAAACCAACGCTAGCAGCGTTGAGCAGAACACTAGGCTGGCAACATAGACAGGTTCACGCTGAGCGCGTTGCGCAAATAGATAGTTAAATACCGCCACGGGCATACACATCTGCACTACTAAAATGCTTTGTGCGAGGGGGGGAAGGCCCACCCAGCCAGCGATCAACCAAGCGGCTACCGCAGCAAGGGGGATGCGCACTAAGCTAAACCCTAGCCCCGAACGCAGGTTTTTGACCTTGATACTGGCCAGTGAGACGCCCAGCGTAATCAGCATTAGCGGTACTGTGAAACCGGACATTAAATCTACTGTGTTCGCCAACCAGGGCGGCAGCGAGGTACCGGTCAGCAACAGCGCCATAGAAATAAGAATGGCGTAAACGGTTGGCGTTTTAACGAGGGTTTTGAGTGGATTACCTTGGCTATTAAGGACAGCGCCCAGGGTGAATTGAAATAACGAGACGGTAACCATCACCGTGATGCCATAGGCAAAGCCTGCGCTGCCAAAAGCGTAAAGCACCACCGGTAAGCCCATGTTGCCGGTATTGGGGTACATCATGGGAGCAATTAACACCCGCCAGCTGCGGCGCAACAGTTTCGCGACCAGAAAGGTCGCGGCCCCCATGGTGAGAATCACCAACGCGGCGGCCAGCATTGTCTGGCCAAAGGTGGTGGCATCAATGTCGGCGCCTGCCAGGGACGCTAATACCAGTGACGGTGTTCCGATGTTAAATACCAGACGGGTAATGAAGTCGACCGGGTAAGGATGGCCTAAGCGTACCCATAAATAGCCAAGCCCTGCACCGGCAAGTACGGGCGCCATGACGGCAAAAAGTTCGGCAAGCATTGACTGTCCTTGGCAATAATTAAGCGCCTATTGTCGTTAATAAGCGGGCTAACTGGCAAGGTAAACACTTAATGGGTCTATGCAGCGGCGGTGGACGTACGCCACTGGGCGGGCACTTGGCTGCGTAAAAACTCCAACAGGGCGTGAGTTCGGCGTGACTGGTGGCCATAAGCGTAAAGCAGCGTGATCGGTAAAGGGGCTGGCTCCCAGCCGTGCAGGCAGTTAATCAGCTCGCCCGGATGATGCTGTTCACGTTTGGCGGTTAACCAGTGAGCGAGTAGACCAATGCCCTGGCTACGCGCGATGGCATCAATATGGAGGGCGGTGAGATCCACCCTTAACCGTGAGCGGGGCGGGTTAAAGGTGTACTCGCCGTGTTCAGGATGTGAGAGCAGTAGCCCATTTGACGCTGAGTTCAAAAGGTCTATCCAAGCATGCTGATTAAGTTCTTCGGGGTGCTTAGGCATGCCAGCCCTTTCTAAATAGCGGGGGCTGGCATATAAACCACGGGTTAAATACCCCAAGCGTTCCTGATTAAGCCCGCACTCATGCGTTGGCCCCAACCAAACATGCACGCTATTACTGTGCATTTTAGTTGGCGGCGTTTCACGAGTGTGTAGCGTTAGTTCTACCTTGGGGTGCCGGTTCAAGAAGGCATCAATGGCGCTCGCTAACCAACTACGCGCTAAGGCACCGTGTACCTCAAGGGTTATTTCACCGCTGATCTCCTCACGCAGCTCCGCCAGCGCCTCCTGGCTATGGGCCGCCATCGCCAAAAGTTCAGTGCAGTAGTTGTGAAACAGCAGCCCAGCTTCCGTGGGGATTAAGCGGTTGGCTTGGCGTCTTAGCAGCGGCTGGTTAAGCCGAGCTTCCAGTTGACTGATGCGTCGACTTAGGGTCGATTTGGCTAAACCGAGCGTTTGCGCGCTGCGGGTCAAGCTGCCCGTGGTCATTACATCGGCAAAAGCGGTGAGTTCGTCAAAGTCATACATGGTCAGGCCCACGGGCAAAGGGTGAGGTTTAATTGTGCCACTGTTTGGTGCGAATGAAAATAATAGGCATTTGTGTTCCGTTTTGCTGAACGCACCGTCTCACCCCATTATGGAAAGAGTGTGCAAAAATGCAAATGCTAATAATTCCCATTTATAGGGCAATTGCTCACTTACATGAAGGACTTTTTCTATGTCTCCCTGTTTGCGCCGAACGCTGCTGGCTAGTGCTATCTCTACTTTTTCCAGCGGCCCCCTGTGGGCACAAGAAGCGCCACGGTTAGATGATATGGTGGTGACTGCCTCCGGCTTTGAACAGTCAGTTTCGGATGCGCCAGCGTCTATTAGTGTGATTTCACGCGAGGAATTGGAAAGAGGCCACTATCAAGATGTTACCGATGCGCTGCGCGATGTGCCCGGTGTGATCGTGACCGGTGGCGGCGCTGGGGATAACGGCCACGATATCTCTATCCGCGGCATGCCCTCCCAATACACGCTGATACTGGTGGATGGGCGCCCGCAAAATTCTCGTGAGTCTCGGCCCAATGGTAGCGCCGGTTTTGAACAGGATTGGCTGCCGCCACTGCAGGCAATCGAGCGTATTGAAGTGGTACGTGGGCCAATGTCGACGCTCTACGGCTCCGATGCCATTGGCGGTGTGATTAACGTGATTACCCGCAAAGTTGCCCAGGAGTGGCACGGTAATGTCCAGCTCGACACGGTACTGCAAGAGAGCAGTGATTCTGGTGACAGCCGCCAAGCCAATTTTTATCTGAGTGGGCCATTAATAGGTGATCGGTTAGGTCTCCAACTCTATGGTCGTACCTCACAGCGCGACGAAGACAACATCATTAACGGTTACGAAGATAAAAGCCTGCAAAGCCTGACGGCACGGTTCAGTCTTGCCGCCTCGGATAACCACGACTTTACCGCTGAAGCCGGTATTACCGAGCAGGAGCGTCAATCGCTGATGGGTAACTCGGCGCCCTCAGAAGGCTGCCGAGGTGGCTGCACGGATAGCTTCAACGATTATACCAATCGGCATGTTGCTCTGACCCATAGCGGCCGCTTTGATATTGGCACCAGCGAAAGCTTTGTCCAGCGGGAAACCAGCGAAAACCCATCGCGGGAAATTGAGATCACCAACACCACCGCTAAAACCAGCCTGGTGATGCCGTTGGGTTCCCATATGCTCACCTTGGGCGCGAGCTACGAAGAGGAGTCGCTGGATGACAACACGACCAACCAGATTTCCGATCGTACTAACGTAGAGCAGCAGCAGTGGGCTCTGTTTGCAGAAGATGAGTGGCTGCTGACCGATATTTGGGCGTTGACTGGCGGTATACGGTTAGACGATGCTGAAAACTACGGCAGCCATATCAGCCCGCGGCTCTACAGTGTGTGGAACATGACCCCAGATTGGACGTTAAAAGGCGGAGTTTCCACCGGCTTCCGTTCGCCTAACCTGCGCGAAGCCACTGCTGACTGGGGGCAAATCAGCCGAGGCGGTGACGTTTATGGTAACCCGGATTTAGAACCAGAAACCTCGCTCAATAAGGAACTGGCGCTGCTGTATGCCAATGACGCCGGGCTAAGTGGCGGTATCACACTGTTCCATAATGACTTCAAAGATAAAATCACCCGCATTGCCTGCCCCGAAGGTGTGTGTGCTGATGAACCCAACCAGTTCGGCAGCGATCCTACTTATCGCATCAACATTGATGAAGCGGTCACACAAGGGGTAGAGGCAAGCATAGCGGCGCCCCTAGGCGAGGCAGTTGAACTAACAGCCAGCTACACCTTTACCGACAGCGAGCAGAAGAGCGGTGAGTACGCAGGCGAACCGCTCACCCAGCTCCCGCGCCATCAGGTATCGGCCACGCTAGATTGGCAAGTCTCGCCCAAGCTGCGCCAGTGGACCAAAGCGACCTACCGCGGTGAAGAGAGCCAGCCCAATACCGGCCCCTCGCAAAGCGCCATTGTGGCACCTTCCTACACCTTTATAGATGCAGGCGTGGGCTATCAGCTTAATGAAACAACGCAGCTCAACGCCGGCATCTACAACCTGTTCGACGAAGCGATCGATTACGACGAGTACGGCTATGTAGAAGATGGCCGCCGGGTTTGGTTGGGTCTCAACGTTGCGTTCTAAACCAGTTTTCCAGTAATAGGTGCACTACTGCAGCGGCTATCCAGCGATAGCCGCCTTTTTTTGGCTAAGAAGAGCGCGTGCTAATTATCAAAAAAGCCCCGGCGCATAGCCGGGGCAGAAGTCAGCATTGAAACAGTAGCGAGCTGAAACCGATTAAAACTCGTAGCGGGCGGAGAGCCACAGGCGGCGGCCTTCCTCACTATTGGCGTACACATTGCCAAAGCTAGTGCCATCGCCATAGGCGCGGTAGTCAACGAAGTCTTTATCAAACAGGTTGTAGATCGTGGCGCTTAGGTTAAGGCTATCGGTCACCGCGTAATTACCGCCCAGGTGAAATAGCGAGTAGGCTTTAAAATCACCTAAATCATCATAGGAAGGGGCGCCCCGAACGCTTTCGCGATTACGGTAGCGCTCGCTGCGGTATTCCGCTGAAAGCCATGTATCCAATTTCGCAGTGGTTTGCCAGCGCAGCGTGGCATTGACCGCGTGTTCTGGGGTATCGGTAAGCGGATCGCCTTCATTTTCGCCGCTTTGCTGTTCACTATCGGTATAGGTGTAATTGGCATTCAAACGCCAATCGGGATTGAACTGATAGCTGGCGGCTAGCTCGATGCCCTGGGTGATGGCTTCATCAATATTGATATCTTGGCCATAAAGACCGTCGGGAATCAGCGGATCGTTTTCGATCAAGATATCGTTGCCACTGGCGATCTTGTCGTCAAACTGATTGTAGAACAGCGTCGCGCTGGCGGTGAAACCCTGTTGATTATCGTAGTGAGCGCCGATCTCGCTGCTGGTGCTGGTTTCCGGCTCCAAGTCAGGGTTACCGATGGTCAGCACGGTACCCTGTCCGGTGACACCATTAATGCCAGCGTGCAGCGCATTAAGCGTTGGGGTCTTATAGCCGCGGCTAACACCGCCTTTTAGCGTCCACTCCGGGGTAGTATTCCAAACCAAGTAGCCGCGTGGGCTGAACTGGCTGCCAAAAGCATCATGGTGGTCATAGCGACCGCCTAAGGTAAGGGCTAAATCGTCTTGTAGCAGCCACTCGTCTTCAGCAAATAGCGACCAAGTGGTTTGCTCGAAAGTTTCCCCTGCAAGGCCGTCATCGAGTTCCGCATCCCACCACTGCATTCCCACCGTGGTCATATGATTGTCTAACGGCATGATGAACTTGCTATCGAGTACCGTATTCGTGGTCTCGAGTTCGCGCGGGTCGCCACCGACAATGCCTGGAAAACCGTCGTAAGCTTCACCGATTGCACCTGGCATGGTGCGCCCTTTGGTTTCGGTAGTGTTGCGCATTAGGCTCGTTTCCAACGTGCCTGATGCAAAACGCCCCGTGTGACCAATCGCGACTTGTTCACGCTCAAAGCGCAGTTCGTCAGAGTAGCCAAATGCTTCGCCTGGTTCCGGGTCGCAGCTACGAGTGCGTCCGTCAAGCGTGCCTAGCTGGCATTCATCGTTGTTATAGCGCTGTCGATTGACCTCACCATCCATCCAGAGATCATTGTTGTCATTAGGCGTCCAGGTCAGCTTGCCGCCCAGGTTGTAAATATCGCCCTCCACCGGGCTGGGGCCGCGCTGGCTGACTTCAATCGGGTCACCGTTCTCGTCGCTATAGACAAGCTCGGAGGCGTCGCGCTCATAGAAGCGTCCACGTAGTTGAACACCCAGTGTGTCTGCCACTATTGGGCCACTGGTATAGAGGTTGATTTCACGGCGGTCGCCAAAGTCACGATCCTGGTTAAAGGTATTCTCGACGCCCACCGAGCCCGTCCATTCACGGCCAACACGGCGGGTAATAATGTTGATAACACCGCCCATGGCATCGGAGCCATAAAGCGTCGACATCGGCCCACGAATAACCTCAATGCGCTCGATGCTGGATACGGGGGGGAAGAAGCTGGTCGAGGTTTCGCCAAAGCCGTTAGGCGTAACGCTGCCCGCCGCATTCTGACGGCGTCCGTCGATCAGTATCAACGTGTAGTCGCTAGGCATGCCGCGGATGCTGATATTACTGCCACCCGTTTTACCCACTTGGCCACCTACATCGACGCCTTCAATATCGCGCAGGGCATCGGCAATGCTAGTGACACGCGTGCGCTCAAGTTCCTCACGTGAGATCACCGAGATGCTGGCCGGTGCGTCCACCATGGCTTGCTCAAAGCCACTGGCAGACACCACCATGTTGTCTAACTGAGTAGTGTCTTGCGCATAGGCGCCCGAAGAGCCAGCGGCTAGTGCAATAGCACTGGTTAAAATGCGGCGAGTAAAGTCTTGCATGAAGGACCCCTTGGTAATACGTTTCGCTTGTCAATGATATTTATTATCAAATAGGGTTGAGAGTCTAAAAAGAAAAGTTCCTATTTGCGATGCAAAATTGAGGAACGATTTGTTGCATAAAGTGAAACGTATAAGTCGTCGATGGGTTGCAAGAAATGGAACGTAAGATTCTGCTGAATAGTAGTGCAGGTGCTTTTGATAATCGTTACTATCTGTCTCAATGTTTTGTCTTGAGAGAAAGCTATGTCGGTTATCATCCCAGCAATAGCCACCGCACGTCATAAGAGCTGGCGCTTCAACATGGTTGGCGTGCTACTCAGTGCGTTAGTCGTCAGCGTTTTAGGCACCACCACTGCGCAAGCCCGCACGCTCGATACCGCTTACGGCGATGTAGAAGTGAAAGGTACGCCGGAACGTGTTGTAACGCTGTACGAAGGCGCGCTAGACGCCGCCGTGGCGGCAGGCGTGAAACCGCTAGGTGCCGTTACCACCCGTGGTGGCGACAACGTGGCGAGCTATATTGAAGCGCATCTTGGCGATGACCGGCCGGCGATTATGGGTGTGGTGCGCGAGATCAACATCGAAGCCGTGTTGGCTCAGCAGCCGGATTTGATTCTGGCCCCCGCCCAGTTGTCTGATGAGCAGTATCAGCTGCTATCCCGCATTGCGCCCACGGTGGTGCCACCCACTCAGCCGCTTGCTCCGGATAACTGGAAAGACGAAGCGCGCCTTTATGGCGAAGCGCTCAATCGTCAAGCAGCGATTGCAGAAGCCATTGCGACTGTTGAGCAGCGCGCCGCCGAGGTTGGTCAAGCAGTGGAGGCCGCAGGCGTTGGTGGCAGTACGTTTTTGGTTCGCTGGATGCCCGGTGGCCCAATGGTCATGTCGCAAAACCTCTTCTCAGCAGGACTTTTAGCCCAAGCCGGCTTGGATGTTCAGGACGGCGGATTGGTGGGTGAGCGTGGCGTGCATAGCGATGTGCTTAGCTTGGAAAACCTCTCACAAGTGGACGGTGGCTGGCTGTTCCTGGCAACGCTAAACGAAGACGGCCAAGCAGCGTTGGAGGCGGCCAAACAGAGCAGTGCCTTTACGCGGCTTAATGTCGTGCAGCAAGAGCGAGTGGTCCCGGTAGACGGCCAGCTATGGACCAGCGCCAACGGCCCGCTAGCGGCGCAAGCGATCCTTGATGATATAGAGGCGGCGCTATTGCCGTGACAGTTCCATCTTCTGCAACGACTAACCTCCGTACCCATCCGCGTACGCTGATACTGCTACTCCTCACCGCCTTAATGGCGGTGAGCCTCGTTAGCCTACTGATTGGCGCGGGAAGTGTTGGCCCCGGTCGGGTGTTGGCGCTACTTTTCGGTGCCCAGGATAGCGAAGCGCATTTTATCGTGTGGGAGCTGCGCGCACCGCGAACGTTAATCGGCATCGTGGTGGGGATGGCGTTAGGGGTGGCGGGGGCGCTGTTGCAAGCGGTGGCCCGCAACCCGCTGGCTGAGCCGGGGCTTTTAGGCGTTAGCGCAGGAGCTGCCTTTGCCGTGGCGCTGGCGCTAGTGCTCGGCGCCAGTGCCGCTACCTTGCGTATTTCAGTGGCGCAGCTAGGTGCGTTGGTGGGCTGCGTATGTGTATTGAGCGTGGCGCGCTTTCGTGGCGTAGGCAATGACCCTATCCGGTTGGTGCTCGCCGGGGCTGCGTTTTCTGGGCTGCTGGCCTCACTCACCTCATTGATACTGCTTTATGATCAGCGCGCCGCGGATGAAATTCGTTTCTGGGTGATTGGCAGTTTGGCAGGCCGCCGCTTAGACGACTTGCTAGCGGTGCTGCCTAGCATGTTGGTTGCGGCTGTGGTCGTCATATTGACCGCCCGGCCATTAGCCGCGCTGGCCTTAGGTGAGCGGGTTGCGTCGGGATTAGGTCACCACCCTAACCTTATTCGCTGGCTGGTCGTGGCCTGTGTGGCGCTATTGGTTGGCGCGGCCACTGCTATTGCCGGGCCAATCGCCTTTGTCGGGCTGGTGGTGCCGTTTGTTGCACGAGCCTTTGCCGGGCCTGATATTCGCCGCACGCTGCTGTTTTGTCTGCCCATTGGGCCACTGATCGTGTTAGCCGCCGATATCATCTCGCGTGTGGTGGTCGCCCCTTCCGAGTTACCGCTGGGCGTACTCACTGCGCTATGCGGTGCACCTGTATTGATAGCGGTCGTGCGTGCGCGCCGCTTACCGATGTTATGAGCTGGTTCATGAAAACCACATCAATTAAATCCACCTCTATGCCTTTCTCTGATACAGCCCGAGCGGCTTCGGGTGACAACGACACAGTCTCGCCGCCTCAAGGGTATTGGCGATTCGCCTGGCGCCATCAACAGGGTGCGAACAGCGTACTGTTTGAACAGCGTGCGGTGGTGGTCAATCTGGGTCTATTCGGCGCGTTGCTCGTCGCCAGCGTTATTTATCTAAGTCTGGGCAGCGTTAAGGTCGCCCCGACGGCGGTGTTACAAGCGCTGGTGGGCAACGCTGACATGATGGCAGCCTTTGTGGTGCAAGAACTACGCTTGCCACGGTTGGCTGCCGCTTGCTTCACCGGAGCTGCCTTCGCACTGGCAGGCATTTTGATGCAAACGTTAGCCCGCAATCGCCTAGCGACGCCGGGTATTATCGGCATTGATAATGGCGCAACGGCGTTTGCCGTGGCATCCATCGTAGGGATAGGTGTTTCAATTGCACCGCCCGCCATGGCATTGGCAGGCGCGACCACGGCGGCAGTGCTTACCTTTGGTTTAGCGGCGGGTAGTGGCACCCAGGGCTACCGTTTTATCGTTGCGGGGATTGGCGTTGGCGCGGTATTTGGTGCGGTGACGCAGCTGCTCCTTGCTCGGGTGGCGATTGATACCGCCAACGCTGCCTACCCCTGGACGGTTGGTTCGCTGAATGCCCGGCCTAGTGGCGCGCTACAGCTACTCATGCTCGGGTTAGCGTTAGGGCTGCCCACCGCCCTGGTGCTGGCCCGTTCACTAACGCTGCTACGTTTTAAAAATGCCACCGCCAGCGGCTTGGGGGTTAACGTCAAACGACGCCGACTGGAAGTGCTGCTGCTTTCGGTTGCACTGACGGGGTTGGCGGTCGCTGTTGCTGGGCCGGTGGGTATGGTGGGGCTAATTGGCCCCGAGATCGCCCGGTCGCTGTCGAGTTCACGCGGCGTGCCTATTTTGGCGGCAACGCTGGCGGGGGCATTAGTGATGGTGCTGGCTGATTTAGCCGGGCGCACGCTGCTCGCACCGATTGAGATTCCTGTGGGTATTGTCACTGCAGTGTTGGGTGGCCCCTGGCTACTTTGGATATTAATGCGCCCGCAACGGAGCTACACATGAGCCATTCCCCGGCGACATCAATGCCCTTATCAATGCCTTCACTGGCGACTCAATCACTCGGCATGAGTTATGGCGCCCGGCAGGTGATTGATGGCTTGGATATCACCCTACCCAGCGGCCAAGTCACCGCCATTGTGGGCCCCAACGGCTGTGGGAAATCAACGCTATTGGCCGGGCTTGCGCGCCTTCATAAGCCTGACAGCGGGGCGGTGCTGCTGGATGGCGCCGATATACAGCGCCTTCCCACGCGCCAGTTGGCGACGCAGCTGGCGCTATTGCCTCAAGAGGCCGTCGCGCCTGAAGGCTTAAGCGTCACAGAGCTGATTCGCTTTGGCCGCCAGCCCCATCAAGGGTGGCTCCGCCAGTGGTCAGCGGAGGACCAGCGAGTCGTCCAGCACGCGCTGGCCGCAGCAGGGCTTGAGCAACTCGCCGATCGGCCAATTGACGCGCTTTCCGGGGGGCAGCGGCAACGCGCCTGGATCGCCATGACCATCGCTCAACAAACCCCGCTACTGTTGCTGGATGAACCCACTTCGGCACTGGATCTTGGCCATCAGATCGAAGTGTTCGAACTGGTTCAGCACCTTGCCCATCACGGTCGCACCGTGGTGATGGTACTGCACGACCTCGCCAGCGCCTGCCGCTACGCGGATCACTTAATCGCCATGCGCGAAGGGCAGATTGTGGCGGAGGGGCCGCCCGCCACGGTGGTCACTCAAGATTTAGTACGCACGCTTTATCAAGTAGAGTGCACACTATTAACCGACCCTGATACCGGTAGCCCGCTGCTTGCCAATGTGCGGCGCTCATCGGTGAGTGGCTAGCTTAGGCCTAAAACAATCTTAGAAAGGAATACTTGTGTCCTCTCCTGCGCACAGTTTTCAAGCTTTGGTGCGGCTACTGCGCTACGCCAAGGGCTATCGGCGACGCATTGTTGCCGCCACTACCTGTTCAGTTATCAACAAGCTGTTTGATATTGCCCCAGAGATATTGATTGGGGTCGCCATCGATGTGGTGGTGAATCAAGAGCAGAGCTTTGTGGCAAGTTTGGGGTTTCAAACACCCCAACAGCAGATCACGATGCTGGCGGTGCTGACGTTTTTTATCTGGGCAGGGGAGTCACTGTTTGAGTACCTGTTCCAGATTTTATGGCGCAACTTAGCCCAGCGGCTACAGGCGGATATGCGCCAGGATACTTATGAGCACGCCCAGCGGCTGGATATGGCGTTCTTTGAGTCGAAAAGCTCCGGCCAGCTTGTAGCGACCATGAACGATGATGTGAACCAGCTTGAGCGCTTTCTGGATGGCGGAGCCAACGCGCTGATTCAGGTGGTGGTCACCGTGGTAGCCGTGGGCGCGGTGTTCTTCGTGCTTTCGCCGCTGATAGCGCTGCTGGCGTTCACACCGATTCCGCTGATTATCTGGGGGGCGTTCTTCTTCCAGCGTAAAGCCGGGCCGCTGTACAGCGATGTGCGTGAAAAGGTCGGTGATTTGGCCAGCCGGTTAACCAATAACCTCAGCGGCATCGCCACGATTAAAAGCTTTACCAGCGAAGACCGCGAAGCCGAACGCCTACGCGATGCCAGCGAAGCCTATGTAGAAGCCAATCGCCGCGCGATCAAGGTTAGCTCCGCGTTTATTCCGGTCATCCGCATGGCGATTTTAGCAGGCTTTCTCGCCACCTTTACCGTTGGCGGCATGATGGCGCTCAACGGCAACCTGAACGTAGGCGCTTACGGCGTGCTGGTGTTTTTAACTCAGCGACTGCTCTGGCCGCTCACCGGCCTGGCCCAGGTGATTGACCTGTTTGAGCGTGCCATGGCGAGCACGCGGCGCATTCTTGACCTGCTCGAAGTGCCGATTACGGTCAAAGATGACAGCACGACACCGCTTACCCAGCCAGTATGTGGCGAAGTAACGATTGATAATGTGAGTTTTCACTACGCGACCAGCCTTGTCGGGGTCGATGGCATTCACCTGCACGTGCCAGCGGGCAACACCTTAGCGTTGGTGGGGGCGACGGGATCGGGAAAATCCACCTTGATCAAACTGCTGCTGCGTTTTTACGACCCGGAAAGTGGGCGGGTGCTTATCGACGGGCAACCGATAACCGACGTCAGCATGAACTCGCTACGCCAGTCGATTGGCCTGGTCAGCCAGGACGTGTATCTATTTGAAGGCAGCATTCGCGACAATATCGCCTACGGCAAACCTGATGCAGACGAAGCCGCCATTATCGATGCCGCCAAAACGGCCGAAGCGTGGAGCTTTATCGAGACGTTGCCCCAAGGGCTGGACACGCCAGTAGGGGAGCGGGGCGTGCGGCTTTCCGGCGGCCAACGCCAACGGCTTTCTCTAGCCAGGGCGCTGCTTAAAGACCCGCCTATTTTGGTGCTGGATGAAGCCACCAGCGCAGTCGATAACGAGACCGAGGCGGCCATTCAGCGCTCGCTTAAGCGCATCGCCCATGGTCGCACGGTGATTATGATTGCCCACCGGCTCTCTACCATCGTGCATGCCGATGAGATCGTAGTGATCGAGAAAGGCCAAGTGGCCGAGCGCGGCAGCCACTCAACCCTATTGGAAGCTAACGGCCACTACGCCGCCCAATGGCGAGTACAAACCGGCGAAGCCCAGGCGGGTGATGTAGAAGTACTCAGGGGCTAATCTTTAACGGTTAACTAAAAGCGCATTGAGGGTGACGGGTACATGCTCGTCAATCTCCTGATAGCCCAGCATCGACAGCACGGTACGCACCGTGCTGTTGGCCATCAGCGCTCTGCCATCCATCGCCATGGGCTCTGCGTGGGTCACGCGTATCTCATTCAAACCTTCGCGGGTAAACCGCAGCGGCACGGATTCCTGCTGGTTTATCATGTCGGACTGAACGCGAAACTCCAGCGTCTCCACCAGTGATTCACCAATATCTAAGCTGTCCAACCGCTCGGGTGGCATCTGCGCCACCAGCGTCACTAAAGTGGTGTTCGCCAACAAACCTATCCACGGCGGAAGTTCGCCAAACCGCTCAAGCACATCTGTTTGGCTAAGTTTTAACGGCAGTCGAAGCGTACCATCGCTGGAGATATCACCCTGCAGATCACGTACTTGGTGGTGATGAGTTTGCGGTGCTTCGCCGTTCAACTGAGTAATCGACGCCTGCACCTGGGACTGGGCAGGGTCAAGCTGCCAGTCAGCGAAAGCTGGCACTGCCAACAATAGGGGAAATAGAGCAATCAATGCTTTCACAACGCGTCTCCGCATAAAGAACTACTCACCAGACTGCCCAATCCACATAAAGTGCCGTAATGACATCAAGATAGCGCAAAGGGGGTAGCCTCACTCTGCCACATTCGCTATGATATGCACGCTTTTCGGGCCTATAGCTCAGTTGGTTAGAGCAGGGGACTCATAATCCCTTGGTCGTAGGTTCAAGTCCTACTGGGCCCACCATTTCTATATTTGTTCCTTCCTTACACCTTCATCGTTTGCTTCAAAAAAACGCAGGCCTTGACCCCCTTTTTCATTTTTTTCGAGAAGTTGGGAATTGGCCCTAGGTTGCGCATAAACAAAATAACCTAAAGCAAGGTGCTTATGTGGATGCAATATTTGGTATTCTGACGTAGGGTCACTGTTATGTGCAGATTTGGTAACGTTGCGTATGATTCTGATGAAGATGTTTTTATAGGTTTCCTCATTTATGCAGTTGGCTATTCTTAACCACTGATTTTTTGTAAGCAATTGAAATTATACTAAATGTTTGGGATGCCTGCAGATAGTAGTCGTCTTAATCAACATTATTAGCTCGTTTGATTAACTTAGTAAACCACGTTAAGTGACAAAAAATATAAGGGAATGTCCATGGAGAATCAGTTTCGCCTCGCTTGGTTATGGCCTGAATGGGTGCTGAAAGTCCCAGAAAATGGCGTCGAATTAAGTGGTGTTATTTCTCTTATTATTGTTGCAGTAGCCTTAATATTCTTCTTCATTTCATTATGCCGTACTGTTAGTGCCCGTTGGGATATTCAATGGTTATTCAAGCTGATAGAAAATGAAACGCGAGAAACTGTTTCCAGAAAGCGAGGAGACTTTATACAAGCTGCTAAAGATCGAAAAAGAAGATATAAGAACTCGAACGCTGCGCACTTGTGGCAAGAGTTTGATGAGACACTAGTAGAGGTGGAAAAAAACGATCAAGTTGTTCTCCGCAATACTCTTGATGGGGGACATTTTTTTAATGATTATACATTGGCACGCTCAGTTACTGAAAATAGATTAACAGCTGCAGTACCTGGATTTCTTACAGCGCTGGGTGTTATCGGCACCTTTATTGGTTTACAACTTGGCTTAAGTGGCCTTGAATTAGACGGTAATGTCGAGCAAATGAAGACTGGCATAGCCAGTGTTGTTAATGGGGCAAAAATTGCCTTTTTGACCTCGGTGTGGGGTATCGGCATGAGCTTAGT
>NZ_PJBT01000168.1:0-326 GCF_002836035.1 Halomonas sp. MES3-P3E
GTGCCTGACGATGACCTACTCTCGCATGGGGAGACCCCACACTACCATCGGCGCTAAGCGGTTTCACTGCTGAGTTCGGCAAGGGATCAGGTGGTTCACGCGTGCTATGGTCGTCAGGCGTAACTGGCTATGTACATCATGCTGTTTGCGATCGTCTCATTGTGCCGCCTGCTCTTCTTGAGCTAGGCCACACGCTGCGTATCCGGTGTTTTAAATGTTGCGTCATCATCGCGACCAGACCCCTTGGGTGTTATAGGGTCAAGCCTCACGGGCCATTAGTACACGTTAGCTCAACGCCTTGCAGCGCTTCCACACCGTGCCTATCA
>NZ_PJBT01000169.1:0-317 GCF_002836035.1 Halomonas sp. MES3-P3E
TGGGCTTCGGCGCTTCGATACCGGCATACCTGATGAGCTCACGCCACACCCCCTGCGATCCGGTCATTCATGCGCTCCTGGCGCTTCCACTTGCTGTAATCCGCCATGATGCGGTCGAGCATTGCCCGTGCGGCGTCGTTGTGATCGATCTCTGCGCGGCTTTTGATGCCACACGCCTTGCGCAGCCAATCGGCGCAATCCTCTGGCGTGTGAGTACCGTTTGGAAGCTGCCGATGCTCTAGCGCCTGGGCTTGGCGGCGTCGATAGTCCAGATACAGGCCAAAGCGCGGGTTCTGGCACAGCATCGCGGCGCGGCG
>NZ_PJBT01000170.1:0-300 GCF_002836035.1 Halomonas sp. MES3-P3E
GACCCATTTCGGTGACCCAGGCTTTCACAATACGGGCATATTGGCGCGTGGATAGATGCTTTGCGCTATTGATTCGGCTGGAAAACAAGAAGTCTTCGCTCCGGAGCTGAGCAAGCTGTATCCAGTAGATAATAGCGATGTGAGTTTGCTCGGTAATTTCGAACTGGACAGGTCAATGTGACTTTTGCTGTATCATAATGGCTCGTGAAGTGAAATGCTGAGGATAACAGTAACCGAAATGAGCTTACGTGACGTACTAAAAGTCTTAATTTGATTGCCAAGGCCAGCTTCGTGCTGGCC
>NZ_PJBT01000171.1:0-300 GCF_002836035.1 Halomonas sp. MES3-P3E
CCGCGTCTACCGCCATCTCTTTCTAGCGCAGGTCATTGCACTGATCGGCACTGGCCTGACCACGGTTGCTCTGGCGTTGCTGGCTCACGATCTTGCTGAAGGTCAGGCGGGCGTCGTGCTAGGCACGGCGCTGGCGATCAAGATGGTCGCTTACGTGGGCATTGCCCCTTTGGTCGGCGCTTATGCATCACGCCTGCCTCGGCGCACCTTATTGGTTAGCCTGGACTTGCTGCGTGCAGCCGTGGTTTGCGCACTGCCTTTTGTTACCGAAGTGTGGCAGATCTATGTGCTGATCTTTCT
>NZ_PJBT01000172.1:0-294 GCF_002836035.1 Halomonas sp. MES3-P3E
GCCGTTCTGCATCGCGAAGAGGCGCCAGTGCTGGATGACAAAGCGGAGGCTGATGACGTGGTTCATGACTTGGCCCCTTTGCTTTGGTGGGCGCGAACGTCTTCAAGCATTTCTTCAAGGCCATCCAGCGCCCGCTGTGGCATGGCGGCGGGTGGTAGTGGCGCAGAGAACGTGCGCTCTCCGCGCTCTGTTACTGAAATCACGTCCGGTGAAAGCGTTAGGTAGAAGCGCCGGCCTTGCTTGATGTTGATGTCCATCACAATGTCTGCGAGGTCGTGGACGCGGTTGCACACC
>NZ_PJBT01000173.1:0-294 GCF_002836035.1 Halomonas sp. MES3-P3E
CCCGTTCTGCATGGCGAATAGGCGCCAGTGCTGGATAACAAAGCGGAGGCTGATGACGTGGTTCATTGGTTTGCACCTCGGTTCTGGTGGGCGCGAACGTCTTCGAGCATCTCTTCAAGGCCATCAAGTACCCGCTGTGGCATGGCGGCGGGCGGTAGTGGCGCAGAGAACGTGCGCTCTCCGCGCTCTGTTACTGAAATCACGTCCGGTGAAAGCGTTAGGCAGAAGCGCCGGCCTTGCTTGATGTTGATGTCCATAACAATGTCTGCGAGGTCGTGGACGCGGTTGCACACT
>NZ_PJBT01000174.1:0-293 GCF_002836035.1 Halomonas sp. MES3-P3E
GCCCTGGCCCACTGATTCGTCTGAAAGAAGGTCAAGACGCCGTACTGCGTGTTACCAACCTGCTGGATGAGTCCACGTCGATCCATTGGCATGGCCTCATCTTGCCACCGGAGATGGACGGTGTGCCTGGGGTCAGTTTTGCAGGCATAGCACCTGGTGAAACCTTCACCTACCGTTTTCCTGTCCGCCAGAACGGTACCTACTGGTACCACAGCCACTCCGGCTTGCAGGAACAGCTCGGCCACGCCGGGCCGTTGATAATTGACGCCGCCGAGCGCGAACCCATCCGCTAC
>NZ_PJBT01000175.1:0-263 GCF_002836035.1 Halomonas sp. MES3-P3E
TGTTAGTCTTCCAGAGATCAAACAAATATTATCTTGGGCGGATCAAGGCACCGTAGAGTTTAATGAACCAGTACCACTCGCCACTCAAAGGCGACGTCTTCACTTGAGGACCCAAGAACTTCAGGTGATAGCGCGATGGTTAGATAACATGAACCAAGACAAGATGACTGAAAGCTTCAGGCTGAAGGAGCTCATCGAATCGCTTGGGACAGGTAAATTAGTTTTCGAGGCTAATGATTCGCGAAGTAATCATTAGTGATGCG
>NZ_PJBT01000176.1:0-263 GCF_002836035.1 Halomonas sp. MES3-P3E
CGTTAGTCTTCCAGAGATCAAACAAATATTATCTTGGGCGGATCAAGGCACCGTAGAGTTTAATGAACCAGTACCACTCGCCACTCAAAGGCGACGTCTTCACTTGCGGACCCAAGAACTTCAGGTGATAGCGCGATGGTTAGATAACATGAACCAAGACAAGATGACTGAAAGCTTCAGGCTGAAGGAACTAATCGAATCGCTTGGGACAGGTAAATTAGTTTTCGAGGCTAATGATTCGCGAAGTAATCATTAGTGATGCT
>NZ_PJBT01000177.1:0-249 GCF_002836035.1 Halomonas sp. MES3-P3E
GGGTGAGAAATAATGCTTGAGCGTGCCATGTGTAACTCCCATCAATGATGAATGACACCATCTTGATGGAAGAACCTGAAACAAAGCTGAATAATGATTAATTAGCTACTTCACCCGCTAGAGGCAGGATAATCGTAACGCGCAGTCCACCCAGTGGACTGCGCTCAAAATACGAGTGCCCTGAGTAGCGGGCAATTAGCTGCGCAAGAATCGACAGGCCTAAGCCGTAGCCGGGACGGCGTTCATCCA
>NZ_PJBT01000014.1:0-85044 GCF_002836035.1 Halomonas sp. MES3-P3E
AGATGCCTTTTTCCATCTCAATGTCACGGATGCGCTTTTCAAGCTCGCGAATCCTGAGCTGATCGGGTGTCATGGGCGTAGCTTTAGGGCTTTGGCCATCACGCTCTTGGCGTAACTGACGAACCCATTTATCCATGCTCGAATACCCCACATTCATGGCTTCAGCCGCTTCTCTAACTGTATAGTTTTGATCAACGACTAGCTGTGCTGCTTCGAGCCGGAATTCAGGGCTAAAGTTACGTTTTGGTCTTGTTGCCATGCTGCCACCTAGTGATGTCTTGGTGCATATTAGCACCTCTAATTAGGTGGCCAAATTCACTATGCCACTACAAAGACACTGATAGGCATTGGCTCACCTTTTGAGATTTAAATAGGAGAAATCAGGCGACGCCTGAGATTTACAGAATCATTAATGTGGCGATAAATACTTTTCATCATCTTTCTTGATAGTTTTTATACTTATCAAACAGCACTGTTAAAAAAACAGCGCTATTAAAACAAACGGACTATTAAGCACGTCAAATAAAGGGTTTCTTAGCACGCTAAAATAAGCCTGTTCCTAGCGATAGCAACCCCATTATAAAAACGCACTTTAAACATCAGCGTTAATTAAATACGTATTATGAAAAGCATTAATTACCAAAAACCACCGTGCGCCCTGAATAGAAAAACACACGGCGTTCTAAGTGATAGCTAATCGCCCTGGCCAACGTTAAGCACTCGATATCACGCCCCTTGGCAACCAGATCCTCAGGATAATGGGTGTGATCCACAGGCTCGACACCTTGGGCAATAATCGGCCCTTCATCAAGGTCATTATTAATATAATGCGCCGTTGCGCCGACCAGCTTAACCCCTTTCTCATACGCTTGGTGATAAGGCTTAGCGCCTTTAAAACCAGGTAGCAAAGAGTGATGAATATTAATCGCCCGCCCTGCTAACAGTTCACACATGGAGGGCGAAAGCACCTGCATGTATCTTGCCAGCACTACCAGTTCCGCATCGGTTTCCGCAATGATGTCGCGTACTCGCGATTCCTGCTGCAATTTCGTCTCGGGGCTGATCGGCAGGTAGTGGTAGGGCAAATCGTGCCATGCTGCCAATGGCTCCAGATCAGGATGATTGGAAATCACCGCTTTGATATCCAGAGGAAGCTGCCCTGTCCGATAACGGTAGAGCAGATCATTCAAGCAGTGATCGGCCTTGGAGACCATAATCACAGTGCCGGTGCGTTTGCCAGGGGCCGTCAATTCGAACTGCATATCGAATTCGCTTGCCCGCGCTGAAAAATCGGTGTGAAAGCGCTCTTCATGAAACTCATCTTGCTCTGGGCGAAACTCGGCGCGAATGAAAAAGCGCCCGCCGAGCCGATCATCGAAAGAGTTGAGTTCAGTGATATAGCACTGCTGCTCTTTTAGAAAGCGGGTGACGACGTCCACCGTTCCCAAGCGACTAGGGCATTGGGCGGCAAGTATCCAGGTATCGCTCATTCGGCTCATAGTGCATGCTTCTCAGTTAGCGGCAGACCGTTGCGGAAGATCATAGCGGCCGGAACAGCGCTCCGGCCTGCCCGCTTATTGTTGTACGTTAATGCCGAATTCTGCCCCGGCATCCAGCAACCAGCGGTAGCAGTAGTCGGCAAAGCTGCGCCGCACCACTAACTCCCAACGCTCGTCACTGGGACGACGAAGAATAGTGGTCGCCTTAGCGAAGACGGTAGTGACACCTTTCCCCACCGGGAAATTGCTGGGGTGAACATCGTAGATCACCGTTTTCATCAATAGCTCTCGGGCTGCTTCGCCGGAAAGCTCTAATAGCGTCTGGCCGCCGCTGACGTCGCTAATCGCGAAGTGGGCACTGCCCAATTGCTCGCGCAGCTTGGTCTCCAGTGGAAACTCTTCGCCACCTGGCACGATGACCAGCCACTCGTCCGGGGAGAGCCACTGGATAGAACGTTCACCGCTGGCATCTTGTACCAACGTCTGGGGTTGCCCAGGCAAGCTGATTCCCAGCACGTCGCGCACCGCCTCGTCGAGCACGATGGCACCACCCCGTAGGATCAAATGCCCAAGCATTGCCCGCTCGCGTAGCTGAAGCCGGCTTGGGCCGCCGGCCTGGGGCGCACCGCTGCGACGATAGCTATAGGCTAACGGGGATTCTACCGGGATAGCGGTATCAGTACGGGTGTCGAAAGTGGCCGCGTTAGACATGCTGGCGCTCTCCCTTGGGGTCGTAGAAAATGGTGCTGACGATTTCAGCCTCATGGGTTTGCCCATCCGCCATGGGCAGGTAAACCGTTTCACCCAACTTCTGATGGCCACCCTTAACCACCGCTAGCGCAAACCCTGAATCCAGAATCGGGCTGTAGTAGCTGGAGGTAACATGCCCCACCATCGGCATAGGAATCGCATGCTTGGGATCAAGCACGATCTGAGCGCCCTCTTCGAGGATCACCTTCGGAT
Organism: Halomonas sp. MES3-P3E; assembly: GCF_002836035.1. Classification (NCBI taxonomy): domain Bacteria; kingdom Pseudomonadati; phylum Pseudomonadota; class Gammaproteobacteria; order Oceanospirillales; family Halomonadaceae; genus Halomonas; species Halomonas sp. MES3-P3E. Next base: position 2,463 of record NZ_PJBT01000014.1, read on the forward strand.
CCTTGGGCCGGAGCCCCACCAACTGCTTGCGGTTTTCGCGTTTGGTGTCACTGCGCGTCAGGGCCCGCTTGCCAATCCATGAGTAGGGCTTGTCGTAGCCTACGCACCACTGCATGCCCAGGTCTTCCGGCGTCACGGAGCCGTCGGTTTCCTGACCCACGATGATGAAGCCCTTTTCAGCGCGCAGAACGTGCATGGTTTCGGTGCCATAGGGCGTCAAGCCGTACTTCTCGCCATGCTTGAACAGGGTCTGCCACACATGCATGGCGTAGTTTGCCTGAACGTTGATCTCGAAGGTCAGCTCGCCGGTAAAGGAGATGCGAAAGACCCGTGCAGGCACCCCCGCCACTTTCCCGGATCGCCAATCCATAAACTTAAAGCTATCGCGGTCAAGATCGAGATCACTGATCTCAGCGAGCAGCTTGCGCGCTTCCGGGCCGGTGATCGTCATGGTGGCCCAGTGGTCAGTCACTGAAGAGAAGTAGACATCCAGTTCCGGCCATTCGGTCTGATGCCACAACTCCAGCCACTCGAGGATGGCCGCCGCGCCACCGGTGGTGGTGGTCATCAAAAAGTGATTTTCAGCCAGACAGCTGGTCACGCCGTCATCGGTGACCATGCCATCGTCTTTGCACATCAGGCCGTAGCGGCACTTGCCGACTGCCAGCTTCTCCCACTTGTTGGTGTAAATCCGCGCCAGGAACTCACGCGCATCTGGCCCTTGAATATCGATCTTGCCAAGCGTCGAGGCATCGAGGATACCGACCTTCTCGCGCACGGCCAGACACTCACGAGCCACTGCCTCGTGCATCGTCTCAGTCTTGCCATTCACCTTCTGTGGGTAGTACCAGGGGCGCTTCCACTGGCCGACGTCCTCGAACTCGGCGCCACGCTCCACGTGCCACTGGTGAAGCGCGGTGTAGCGTTCGGGATCGAACAAATCACGGCAGTGGCGACCGACGATGGCGCCGAAGGTCACCGGGGTATAGTTGGGACGGAACACCGTGGTGCCCACCTCGGGAATGGAGCGATTCAAGCAACGGGCGGCAATCGCCATGCCGTTGATGTTGCCCAGCTTGCCCTGATCCGTACCGAAGCCCATCGCGGTATAGCGCTTGATGTGCTCGATGGACTCGAAGCCCTCCCGGGTCGCCAGCTCGATGCCCGCCGCGGTGACGTCGTTCTGTAGGTCGACGAACTGCTTGGGGCCGCGCAGCGTGGGCTTCTCGTGAGGCACCTGGAAGAGCGCCACCGCAGGCCCTTGCTGCAGACGTTCAGCGCTCGGCAGAGTGACCGTCTGAACGGCATGGCCCATGGCGGCCGCTGCCTTGATGCCCGCCTCGACACCTTCCGCCAGCACGTCTCCCAGCGCATAGCAGCCGTTGGCACCGCCACACGCCTGAACGCCCTTCACCAGCCCCGGCACGAAGCCGAGAATATCGTCGCGCCAGGTAGGCCGCGCGCCAGTGTGGGATGCCAAGTGAATCACCGGGCTGTAGCCGCCGGAGCTGGCGATGGTGTCGCAGGCCAACTCCTGAACCGGGCCGGTCACTTTGAAAGCGTCAATATCAATCTTGGCGACCCGCGCTGCAGTAACCCTATTGCTGCCCTTCGCCTCGATAACGGCGCTGCCCGTAATAATCTTGATGCCCTGGGCGCGAGCGGTATCGACCCAATCGCCCACCGGCGCCTCGCGGGCGTCCACGATAGCGACGACCTCACAGCCAGCCTCTTTCCAGTCCAGGGCAGCGCGGTAGCCGTAGTCGTTGCTGGTGGAGAGTACCAGCTTGCGGCCCGGCGCCACACCGTAGCGGCGTATATAGGTCGACACAGCGCCAGCCAACAGATTGCCCGGCACGTCGTTACCCGCATAAACCAGCGGCCGCTCATGAGCGCCCGTAGCTAAAATCACCTGACCAGCGCGCACCCGGTGTAGGCGGGCACGCACTTGACGGTAACCATTGATGACAGGGGCCGTTTCGCCAAGGTGCTCGGTACGCCGCTCATGCAAAGTCACAAAATTGTGATCGTGATAACCGTTGACCGTAGTGCGCGGCAGCAGCGTGACGTTCGCACATCCGGACAATTCTTCAAGCACTTGAGCAACCCACTGATCCGCTGGCTTACCATCCAGGGTTTCGCGGCTATCCAACAGCGAGCCGCCCATCTCTTCTTGCTCATCGGCAACGATGACCCGAGCACCGCTGCGCGCCGCCGCCAGACCCGCCGCCAGACCCGCCGCACCTGCGCCGACGACCAGCACATCGCAGTGCTGATTGAAGTGATCATAGCTGTCAGGATCGGCTTCCATGGGGCTGCGCCCTAAACCAGCGGCTTTACGAATGTACTTCTCGTAGGTCAGCCACATCGACGCTGGGGCCATAAAGGTCTTGTAATAGAACCCCGGTGGCATAAATTGCCCGCACAGCTTGCCAACCAAGCCCATTAGGTCGCGCTGCACGTTCGGCCAGCCATTGGTGCTACAGGCGGTCAAGCCGTCAAATAACGCCTGCTGGGTGGCGCGTACGTTGGGCACTTGGGCCGCTTCGCTGCTACCCAACTGCACGATGGCATTCGGCTCTTCAGCACCGGCGGCAACGATGCCGCGAGGCCGCGAGTATTTAAAGCTGCGGTTGACGATATCCACGCCGTTAGCCAGCAGCGCCGAGGCCAGGGTATCCCCTGGGTGTCCTTGGTAACGCTGACCGTTAAAGGTAAAGCTCAACGTGCGGGAGCGGTCGATGCGCCCGCCCGTGTTAAGGCGGAACATTTGTTGCTTGGACTGGCTCATGCCCGCACTCCTTCTTGTTGGCTTACCGCGGCGGCCTCGCGAGGCTTAGCCTGGCTGTCGGCAGTAACCGACGGCTGCTCGCCCATTTTGTAAGTCTCGAGAATCTCGTAGCTCACAGTGTGACGCGTCATGTTGAAGAACTTCCGACAGCCCACCGCGTGCACCCACATTTCATGGTGTACGCCACGGGGGTTGTCGCGGAAAAACAGGTAGTTACCCCACTCTTCGTCACTACACGCCTCGGGTTCCTTGGGGCGCTCGATATGCGCCTGGCCCTTGGGGTGAAACTCCTCTTCCTCACGGTGTTCGCCGCAGTAGGGGCAGTAGATATAGAACATGCGAATACTCCTCTCGTATGAACCCTAGTGGGCCACGCCAGCAGCGCCGTGCTCGTCGATCAGCGCACCGCTGTGGAAGCGGAACATGGAGAACGGCTCGGCGATGGGATGCATTTCCCCCTTGGCCAGGCTGGCGGCGAACACATGCCCCGACCCTGGCGTCGCCTTGAAGCCGCCGGTGCCCCAACCGCAGTTGAAGTACAGCCCTTTCACCGGTGTTTTGGAGATGATCGGGCAAGCGTCGGGGCAGGTATCGACGATGCCGCCCCACTGGCGGTTCATGCGCACCCGAGAGAAGATCGGGAACATCTCGACGATCGCCTGAAGGGTATGTTCCACGGTGGGATAACTGCCACGTTGCCCATAGCCGTTATAGCCGTCGATGCCCGCACCGATGACTAGGTCACCCTTGTCGGACTGGCTGATGTAGCCATGCACCTGGTTGGACATCACCACCGTATCGAGAATAGGTTTGATCGGTTCGGACACCAGCGCCTGCAATGGATGGGATTCCAGCGGTAAGTTAAAACCTCCCATCTTAGCCAGCACGCTGGAATTACCGGCGGCCACGCAGCCCACGGTCTTGGCCTCGATGTCGCCACGGTTGGTGTGTACGCCGTAGATCTGACCGTCACGAATCTTGAAACCGGTGACTTCGGTCTGCTGAAGGATATCCACGCCATGGGCATCGGCGCCGCGGGCATAGCCCCAGGCCACGGCGTCGTGGCGCGCCACCCCGGCGCGCGGTTGCCATGAAGCGCCCATCACCGGGTAGCGAGCATTCTTGGAGCAGTCCATGATCGGCACCAACGCCTGTACGCCCTTAGCATCCAGCACCTCGCCATCGATACCGTTCAGGCGGTTGGCGTTAACCCGGCGTTGGATATCGCGCATGTCCTGCAGGGTATGCCCGAGATTGAGCACCCCTCGCTGCGAGAACATCACGTTATAGTTCAGATCCTGCGAGAGCCCTTCCCACAATTTCATGGCATGTTCGTAAAGGACGGCCGATTCGTCCCATAAATAGTTGGAACGCACGATAGTGGTATTACGGGCGGTGTTGCCGCCGCCCAGCCAACCTTTCTCAATCACCGCCACGTTTTTGACGCCGAACTCTTTCGCCAGGTAGTAGGCCGTGGCCAAGCCGTGGCCGCCACCGCCGACGATGATTACATCGTACTGTTTCTTGGGCGTGGGATTACGCCACTGGCGCTCCCAGTTCTCATGGTGGCTCAGCGCGTGCTTGACCAGGCCGAAGCCGGAATAACGTTGCATAGTGGTCTCCTCTCAAGCAATGGATTCGACGGCTTCAGCAGCAGATTCAGCGTAAACAGGATGCCGGACACACACGTCAGCCACCTTGGCTTGCACTTTAGCTTCAATGGAAGCGGTGTCTTTGCCTGCGGCCAGCTCATCCAAAATGTCGCAAATCCATCCCGCCAACTCACTACACTCTTGGGCATCGAAACCACGCGTGGTGACCGCCGGGGTACCAATACGCAGGCCGGACGTTACGAAGGGGCTCTGAGGGTCGTTGGGCACCGTGTTCTTATTGACTGTGATATGCGCACGGCCTAGTGCTGCATCCGCATCCTTACCGGTAATGCCCTGGCGGATAAGGGAGACAAGAAAGAGGTGGTCATCGGTACCACCAGACACAACGTCATAGCCGCGCTCAACGAACACATGGGCCATCGCCCGCGCGTTATCAATCACCTGCTGTTGGTAGCGCACAAACTCCTGGTTCATGGCCTCCTTAAAAGCTACCGCCTTGGCGGCGATCACATGCATCAACGGGCCGCCCTGCTGGCCTGGGAACACGGCCCCATTAAGCTTTTTGTAGAGCGCTTCGTCGCCATGGGCAGAGAGAATCAAACCACCCCGGGGGCCACGCAGCGTTTTGTGGGTCGTCGTGGTCACCACATGCGCAAATGGGAGCGGGCTTGGGTAGAGGCCAGCGGCAACCAAGCCAGCAACATGCGCCATATCGACCATCAACCAAGCGCCCACTTCATCGGCGATAGTGCGAAAACGCCGCCAGTCCACTACGCGTGAGTAAGCAGAGAATCCCGCAATGATCATCTTCGGCTGATGTTCACGCGCCAGGCGCTCAACTTCTTCATAGTCGATCTCGCCGGTTTCCGGCTTGAGGCCATACTGTACGGCGTTGTAGTGCTTACCCGAGAAGTTAGGGGCCGCGCCATGGGTTAAGTGGCCGCCGTGGGCCAAGCTCATCCCCAACACGGTATCCCCCGGAGAGACCAGCGCCATGAAAACGGCGGCATTAGCCTGAGCCCCAGAATGTGGCTGCACATTGGCATAGTTGGCGCTAAACAGATTACAAGCTCGCTCAATGGCGAGAGCTTCAACCTTGTCAACGAACTCACACCCGCCGTAGTAACGGCGACCTGGATAACCTTCTGCATACTTGTTGGTCAGCTGTGTACCTTGCGCTTCCATCACAAGTTTACTGGTGTAATTTTCGGAGGCGATCAATTCAATATGCGCTTCTTGGCGAACCGTTTCTTCAGCAATTGCCTCAGCAAGCAACGAGTCGTAATTGGCCAAGCGGGCGTTGGGCGAAAAATTATTTTGAAGCATTACCGCCTCCTGATGAGTCACTTTTTTATTAAGTGCTGGACATACTCTTTAATGCTGATAAACCCAGGTCGCTTGCAACCAAAGTCCCTATCAACGCGTTGTTACCGCGATACTATCGTTGGTGTCCGGCCCCAAGATGCTTACCGACGTCACCACGCGATGCATTTGCGACATCCGCATCATTTAGGATGCTTCGTAGAAGGGACGATGACTTATTACCCATAAAAGCAAAGCGCCCTAGACGGGCAGTAACCGTTTAGGGCGCTTAAACCTGGGTAGCAAGGTGCTTGCCGGGGGCTAAAAATCCACCACCAGATCCCCTTTAGGCCGACTACAGCAAGACAGAATGTAGCCCTCTTCAACATCTTCTTCGGTAATACCGCCGTTATGCTCCATTTCCACCTCACCTGATTTGAGCTCTACTCGGCAAGTACCACAAATACCCATACCGCAAGCCTTAGGAATATGCAGACCCAGCTTGGCCGCCGCCGCATGTACCGTCTCACCCGGCTGGATACGGACACTTTTCCCTGATGAGGCGAATTCGATGCTGTGCAAATCGCTGGTGTCGACATTTTCGGCGTCGACCTCTGCCTGTTCGGCCAGCTCACGGACATCTTCACGCACTTCAACCGGCGTAGCACCAAACGACTCTTCATGGTAATGATCCATGTTGAAATTGTTGCTACGCAGAATATTTTTGATGGCGTTCATGTAGGGGGTCGGGCCGCAACAAAAGATCTCCCGCTCCATAAAGTCCGGCACCATGAGTTCGAACAGCGGCTGAGTGAGATAGCCACGGTAGCCAGCCCAAGCCTCACCAATATCTTCCTTGCTCTCGCAAATGATATGCAGCTTGAATTCAGGGATACGCGAAAACATATGCACCAGCTCACGGTGATAAATCACATCACGCGGGGCGCGGGCACTGTGTATGAACTCAACATCGACAGCGGCATTGGTATCGAAAAGCCAGCGCGTCATGGACATCAAGGGCGTAATGCCCACACCGCCAGAGAGAAACAGCACTTTCTCGGCGGGGTAATCAATCGAATTAAAATTACCGACCGGCCCGTGCACGGCCAGCTCATCGCCCACCTTTAGATTGGCGTGTAGCCAATTGGATACCTTGCCCCCCGGCACCTGTTTAACGGTGATTGAAAAGCTGTAAGGGATGGAGGGAGAGCTGGAAATGGTATAGGAGCGCATGATCGGCTGATTATCAATCTCCAGCTCCAGCGTCACGAACTGACCGGGCTTGAAGAAGAACAGCACGGGCTGCTCGGCCATGAAGCAGAACGTGCGCACATCCTGGGTTTCTTGAATCACCTTGACGCAACGCACCTGGTGGCGGCCGTTGGTCCAGGTTTGGGTCGTGACCGGATTGAAAAAATTAGTTGTCATTGTCGCCTCTGCCTGACCAGCCTTCATCACCATGCATCGCCGAACCGTATTTGCGATACGGTCAGCACCTTTGAGCTGCATTTTGGGGACGCGCCTGCCGACCGACTTACCTGACAGCGACTCGCACTTACCTCGTGCCACTCTTTATCGTTTAGAAACCTCTTTTTTCGTCGCCACTACGCCATCTAATGTCGCGGGCAGACAATTGGCAGGCCAGCGCCTGCAACACAATCGGAGCCTGACGTCAGGCCACATTTGAATCAAACGCCAGGTTACGCAACAGAACAACAAGATACGCAATCTTGACTATCGGCCGATTCGCAGCCCTTGAGGGGGGAGCGGAGGTTTACGAGGATACTGGTAATGGAAAAAAATGTTTCTAATCGGATGGATGATCCACTCACTACAGCTCGTGACTCAACGGTTCAGATGCTGCAAGAAAGAGGACGTACCTTTTCGCTTCCACAGCCGTTTTACAACGATGCCCGCCTGTTCGCTCTTGATGTGCAAGAGGTCTTCGAAAAGGAGTGGCTGTTTGCCGGCATGACATGCGAGATCCCTACCAAGGGTAATTTCATGACATTGGATATTGGCAATAATCCCATCGTCATCGTGCGCGGCAGTGAAGGCGCTATTCATGCGTTTCACAATGTTTGCCGCCACCGCGGTTCGCGCCTTTGTGTAAAGGATAAGGGTAAAGTTGCAAAGCTCGTCTGTCCGTATCACCAGTGGACCTATGAACTTGATGGCCGCTTGTTGTTTGCCGGTAGCGATATGGGCACTAACTTCAATCTCGATCAATTTGGCCTCAAACCGGTCAACGTGCATACAGCCGGAGGCTTCATCTTTATCAACCTGAGCGATGAACCGCCTGCGATTGATGATTTTCTGCAAACGCTTGAGCATTACCTTGAGCCGTACCAAATGGACAACGTCAAGGTTGCCGTCGAGTCCAGTATCGTCGAGCAAGCCAACTGGAAGCTGGTGATTGAAAACAACCGCGAGTGTTATCACTGCAACGGCGCTCACCCCGAGTTGCTGAACTCGCTGCAGGAGTTTGATGACACCGACGACCCGCGCGCATCGCCCGCCTACAAAGCGTTGGTGGCCCGCAAACAGGCCGACTGGGATCGGGAGCAGGTTCCCCACCAGTTGACGCGGCTTGGCAGGCGCAACCGCTTGACCCGCACGCCGCTGCTGGATGGCATTGTGTCGATGACGATGGACGGCAAACCGGGCTGTCAGAAGCTGATGGGCCGCTTATCAAACCCTGACATGGGCTCCCTGCGCATTCTGCACCTGCCCAACTCATGGAACCATTTCATGGGCGATCACGCGGTGGTCTTTCGCGTGCTACCGCTTGGCCCGCAGCAAACCGTGGTGACCACCAAGTGGCTGGTTCACAAGGACGCCGTGGAAGGCGTTGACTACGACCCCGAAAAGTTGCGCCGCGTGTGGGATGCGACCAACGACCAGGACCGCCAACTCGCCGAGGAGAACCAGCGTGGCATTAACTCCAAGGCTTACCAACCCGGCCCATATTCCGAGACCTACGAGTTCGGTGTTATCGACTTTATCGACTGGTACGCTGCTCGTATGCTTGAGAATTTAGAACACGATGCGCCGACGCTGCATTTAGCTCAGGGCTGAGGTTTTCAGAATTATCAAAAAACCTGACCCGCTAATGCGGGCCAGGCTGTAGTGGTCAAGTGCTTTAGACAGTTAACGACGCCTCTAGATGGGTAGAGCTGCGGCTCAACCGGCAAGCGGCATACTTGAACTCCGGTATCTTGCCGAACGGGTCCAGCGCCGGGTTGGTCAAGAGATTCGCCGCTGCTTCCCCGTAACAGAAAGGCACGAAGACCATACCTTCGGGCATCCCAGAATCCGTTCTCGCCTTGAGGGTAATGGAGCCTCGCCGGGTGGTGATTGTTAGCTCATCGCCCGGCGCCATCCCCAGCCGGATAAACTCAGCAGGTGCTAAGCTCGCCACGGCTTCCGGCTCCAGATCATCAAGCACTTTGGCACGACGGGTCATGGAACCGGTGTGCCAGTGCTCCAGCTGACGCCCGGTGGTCAGTACCGTTGGGTAGTCATTGTCGACCGGCTCATCCGGGGGCAGCGGCCGCGTGGGCGCGAATTTCGCCCGGCCGCTGGCGGTGGGGAAGGCGTCGCTGAAGACCACGTCGTGCCCCGGTGCGTCTTCCGCTGGGCAGGGGTAGGTCACTGACTGCTCGCGCTCCAGACGCTCCCAGGAGATATTGTCGAGGGAGGCCATCCCTTGCTTCATCTCGGCGAAGACGTCCCGCGGGTGCTGGTAGTGCCAGCCCAGGCCGAAGCGTTTGGCGATTTCCTGAATGATCCACCAGTCCGGCTTGGCCTGGCCGGGGAGCGGCACCGCCGCACGCCCCAGCTGTACCTGACGATTCGTATTGGTAACCGACCCATCCTTCTCCGGCCAGGCAGAGGCAGGCAGGATGACATCGGCGAACTGGGCGGTCTCAGTGACAAACAGATCCTGCACCACCAGATGTTCCAGCTTGGCCAGGGCAGCCCGCGCATGGGCGAGATCCGGGTCGGACATGGCCGGGTTTTCGCCTTGGATGTACATGCCACGAATAGTGCCTGCGGTAATGGCATCCATGATTTCCACCACGGTGAGGCCGGGCGTGGAATCCAGCTTGGTATTCCACAGCTCTTCAAACGCCGCGCGCACCTGGGCGTCGCTGACCGGCTGGTAGTCCGGCATCACCATGGGAATCAGCCCGGCATCAGACGCCCCTTGAACGTTGTTCTGCCCCCGCAAAGGGTGCAGGCCGGTGCCAGGTCGTCCAGTCTGACCGCAGGCCAATGCCAGCGAAATCAGGCAGCGGGCATTATCTGTTCCGTGGGTGTGCTGGGAAATACCCATGCCCCAGAAAATCATCGCCCGCTCGGCGTTGGCGTAGAGCCGTGCCACCTCGCGGATGGTCTCGGGCTCGACGCCGCACAGGCCGCTCATCGCTTCGGGGGTCATGTCCACCGTGTGCGTTTTCAGGGCCTCGAAGCCCTCGGTATGCTCGGCGATATAGGCCGTGTCATAAAGTTCTTCAGTGATGATCACATTGAGAATGGCGTTAAACAGGGCTACATCAGCGCCTGGTGAAAAGCGCACGCTCAAGTGGGCGTAGGCATCCAACGCTTGGCCACGGGGGTCGATAATCACGATCTTGGTGCCGCGTTTGGCGGCCTGCTTGAAGAAGGTGGCCGCCACTGGATGGTTCACTGCCGGGTTGCAGCCGGTAAGAATCACTACATCGGCTTGGCTGGCCTGCATAAAGGAGGCGGTCACCGAGCCTGAGCCAATGCACTCCATGAGTGCCGCTACTGAACTGGCGTGGCACAAACGCGTGCAGTGATCCACATGGTTGGAGCCAAAACCGGTGCGCACCAGCTTCTGGAACAGCCACGCTTCTTCATTGGAACACTTGGCGCTGCCGAACCCCGCCAGGGCGTCAGAACCATGAACCGCCTTGAGACCAACAAGTCCCTTAGCGGCGAAGCCCAGCGCCTCATCCCAGCTGGCCTCGCGAAAATGCGTAAGCGGCTTAGCGGGGTCGAAATCCGGATCGATGCCCTTGGCAACGCCCTCACGACGAATCAGCGGGGTGGTCAGCCGGGAGGGATGGCGCGGATAGTCGTAGCCAAAGCGACCTTTGACACACAGCCGGTTCTGGTTGGAGGGGCCGTCGCGGCCTTCCACATAAAGGATCTCGTCGTCCTTGATATGGTAAGTGAGCTGGCAGCCTACCCCACAGTAGGGGCATACCGAGTCGACCTGGCGGTCGGCCACGGCAGAATCGCCGCGGCCCGCTTGATCGACCAGTGTAGCGGGCATTAGAGCGCCGGTGGGGCAAGCTTGAACGCACTCGCCACAGGCCACGCAGGTGCTATCCCCCATGGGGTCGTCGAAATCAAACACGATCTTGGACGCCGCCCCGCGATGTGCCAAGCCGATAACGTCGTTGACCTGCACCTCGCGACAGGCGCGCACGCACAGGTTGCACTCGATGCAGGCATCAAGATTGACGCGCATGGCAGAGTGGCTGCTGTCCCGCGCCAGGCTGTCAGCCCGGGAAGCCACATGATGCACGGTGGGTGTTTTACGCTCGTCGCGCCGGGGTAGCTTGCGGCGCACCGCCGTGGCATCAATAGCTAGTTGGTCGGCCATGGCCCAGAAATGGCTGGCACGGTCGGGGCTATCCTCCCGCTCGGGTTGGTCGACCAGCAGCATCTCCATGACCATCTTACGGGCCGTGTGAGCGCGTTCGGAGCTTGCACTATTAACCACCATGCCGGGGACTGCTTCGCGCAGACAGCTGGCAGCCAGGGTGCGCTCGCCCTCGATTTCCACCATGCAGGCGCGGCAGTTGCCGTCGGCGCGGTAGCCGCTGGTGTCCTTGAAACACAGGTGAGGAATGGTCTCACCAGCGCGCTTGGCCACCTGCCAGAGACTTTCACCGGGGTGCGCGCTGACCTCAACGCCGTCCAGCGTCAGCGTGAAGCTGGAGCCTAGGGTCTGTTCGCTCATGCTCATGTTCATCTCCCCTACCCCTTGACGATAACGTTCTGGGCGGCAAGTTCGCCGCGAAAATCCTTGAGCAGCCCCAGCACCGGGTTAGGCGCCGCCTGGCCCAGCCCACAGATGGAGGCATCGATCATCACCTGGGAGAGCTGCGTCATCAGCCCGGCATCCCATTCATTGCGCTCGAGCAGGGTGAGCATTTTTTCCGTGCCCACCCGGCACGGGGTGCACTGGCCACAGGATTCATCGGCAAAGAAGGCCAGCAGATTGGTCGCGACCCCGCGCAAATTGTCCTGATCAGAAAGCACGATCACCGCGGCCGAACCGATAAAACAGCCGTGCTCCTGGAGGGTGTCGAAATCGAGGGGAATATCCGCCTTGGCAGCGGGCAAAATACCGCCCGAGGCGCCGCCGGGCAGGTAGGCGGCCAAACGGTGGCCGTCAGCCATACCGCCGCCATACTCGTCAATCAGTTCATTGAGGGTGATGCCCGCTGGCGCTAAATACACACCAGGACGCTTGACCCGGCCCGACACCGAGAAGCTGCGCAGCCCCACGCGGCCGTTGCGCCCTTGGCTGGAGAAGGCGTCAGCGCCGCGCTGCCAGATCATCGGGATCCAGTAGACGGTCTCGACGTTATTGACCAACGTCGGCTGGTCAAAGAGCCCCTTCTGGGCCACAAATGGCGGGCGGTGACGGGGCTTGCCCGGCTTGCCTTCCAGAGACTCGATCATCGCCGACTCTTCGCCGCAGATGTAAGCACCCGCGCCACGGCGCAGCACAATATAGCCCGGCGCCACTAGGCCCGCAGCCTCAAGCTCACCAATCGCTTGGCGCACCACGCCATGCAAGGCCGGGTACTCATCGCGCAGATAGATATACAGCGCCTCGGCCTCTACCGCCCAGGCACTAACCAAGGCGCCTTCAAGAAACTGGTGCGGCGAGCGCTCCAGGTAATAGCGATCCTTAAAGGTACCAGGCTCGCCCTCGTCGGCGTTGATGGCGCAGTAACGCGGGCCCGCCTCCTGGCGTACGAAAGACCACTTCTTGAAGGTAGGAAAACCCGCACCGCCCAGGCCGCGCAGATTGGCCTGCTGCATGGCTTCCATCAGCGCTTCTACTGTAACGCTGCCGTCGTGACAGGCCTGGAGCAAAGCCATACCGCCCTCGCGGCGATAGTTGTCCAATCGCTGCCAGTCGACGGGATCCGGGTGAAAGTGACCCTTTTCGATCACAGACGCGATCCGCGCCTGGGTGGCGAACAACACATGATGATGCCCCACCTCGGCTACCGGTGCCGTATCGCAGCGCCCCATGCAGGGCGCCCGCAGCACCCGTACCTGTTCGGTATCCATGTTCGCGTCCAGCTGTGCTTTAAGCGCCCCGGCACCGGCTAGCTGGCAGGTGAGGGAGTCACAAACGCGGATGGTCACCGCGGGCGGCGGCAGCTGGTCGTCGTGGATGACGTCGAAGTGCGCATAGAAAGTGGTCGTCTCGTAGACGGTCGCCATGGGCAAGTTCATGTAAGCCGCCAAGGCACGCAGTTCCGCCAGCGGCAGATGGCCCCGGGTGTCCTGAATGACATGCAGGTGTTCAATCAGTAAGTCACGGCGGCGCAGCGTGGCGTCCTGGCGTTCGTCGCCCAGCAGCTCACGTAACCCCTCAAGCAGACGGGGATCAAGTTCACGGCCACGGGGTTTACCGCGAAAACTACGTTTAGTCATTACTTTATTGTCATTCATAGTAGCGTGTGATTCTTCACTGTTAAGTTTGATCGAACAACATAACTTCGGTCGCTAGCTGTTCACCTTTATGAGTTTTTTGTAAACCATTAGAATATAAATTAATTTTTAGGCGAAAAGTATGACATTAGATCATGTAGGGAAATCATTATTTAATTTGTATTTAAAAAAATACAGACAGAATTATTTGCGAATAAAGTAAACACATAAAAATGAATATCTATAACAAACAATTACCGCGATTATTTTTGTGGTTCTTCGTCACTTCATGTGGATTTGGCCTGATCGAACAGGCGGCCCACCGGGCTGCCAATCAGGTAGATCATGGCGATGAAGTTCACCTCAGTCCGGTAGCCACGTGCCCGTGACCGAGCCGCCTGAAACAGGCCGTTCATCCCTTCCAATCTTGCGTTCGTTAGCCCTGAGTGCCAGCGTCTAACCACTGCATTAGCGTGCCGCTCGAGCGTTGCCAGGGCCTTCTCCATTGGCTTTAGTAATGGCTTTTCAGAAACCGCCGCCTGCATGACCTTGAGGTAATTCGTGATGCGCCATCGAGCCGCTCTGGGCGTCGGGGCTTTCTGGATACAGCGTAGCTTTTCCTTGATCACCCAGGCATCGGCAGTGGCGCTCTGATCGGCTACCAACGCCTGGAGCGCCGCCAACTGTTTGGGTGTTAGGTTCTCGTTTTCCAAGTTCTTCAGTAGTGCCCAGCGCAGCGACTTGGGGTGTTCCTGCTCGCGGCGCTCTTTCTTGCGTACCTCGTCCAGTCGCTTGGTGACGGTCTGCACGATATGCAACCAGTCGACCGTGACCTCGGCCTTGGGAAGGTACTCGGTCACCCCGCTGAGGAAGGCTGGCGACATGTCGCAGACGACCTCGACCACATTATTCGTATCGCCGCCATGGGTCGCCAGGAAGGCGCTGAAAGCCTTGATGGCGTCCTTGCCGCAGCCTGGGACGGCGAAGACCACTGGTTCCTGCTTGCGCTGCATGTCGAGGAACACCGTGACGTAGCGATGACCGCGCCGGGACGCGGTTTCGTCCACGCCGACAGTCGCCACCTTGGACAGATCCAGTTCCCCCAGCATGCGGCCCACGTAGTGATGCACGATGCGCCATAGTCGTTTGTCGGAAATCTCCAACTGCCGTGAGACAGCCAGCACCGGCATCTCCTTAACCAGTGACATGGCCGCTTGCTCGAACAGCAGGGTGAAGTCGCTGCCCGGCCGCGCCCAGGGCACCTCTATGCGTTTGACGCCATGTTCCGGACACGTCGTGCGAGGCACGCGAGCATACAGGTAACAGTGGTGCTGAAAGAAGTTCAGATGACGCCAGGTTTTGTCGGCAAAGTCGTGAGCTTGACAGGCCTTACCGCATTCCGAACAGGGGTAGAGACTGCCGCGCTCCGCCTCGACATAGAGATCCAGTCGGTGGGGCAACACGGAGGTATCCAGGTGCTGGTTCTTGAGGATCCAGGGCGCTTCCAAGCCCAGGCCGAGAGTTAGAATCTGGGTACCGTCCATGCCATACCTACTGCCGTTGTGGAGTCCATATTCTGGCCCAGCTCAGGGGACAAATTCCACACACAACGTCGAAGAGCCATTTTTGTATGGGTTGCACCAACGCGGCTTCATCGCCCCCTAAGGAGCTCATGCCACCACGACGATCTAAAGCTTGAAAAGCCCCCTTCACATCTTATGACTGCTCGCGGTATGTCTTCGAACCTCAGGACGCCCTGAATAATGATTAGCTCAACACGCTGCTACCCTAGAAATGGAGAAAGGCAAAACCTGCCTAACCTAAAGCTGGACAGGTGAGATTTTGAGTATTATTTACGTACTAAATATGGTACTGAATTGCAAAAGTCCCCAATTGGGGACTTTTACACACCACTTCTTGCTTGCACGTCAGTTTCTGGCCATCTGCAGCTCTTTTACAGCGATATCGCCATCAATCACGATGGGTTCATCATCGAGAAACAACGAGCAATTGCGCATCGGGATATCCAAGTGGCAGGCGGTATCGTTGGTGCCACCTAGTTCACTATTCGGCCCTGTGGAGAACATCACGTTGCCATAAAAGCTGCGCGGCTCCATGCCCATACCACCGGGAAATTCGCCGGGCACCATTCGATGCCATTTGGCATTAGGATTCATCCCCCAGCCAACATGGCTCATACCCAAGCCGCGCGGATCGTTAAAGCTATCCATATAGGATTTCACCAGCTCGGCATCAAGCCCACCGCGTATATCGATAATCCAGCCCTTCTCAATGGTGTAAGTAATCGGCTCTCTGACATACATATTCTGAGGGAGCAGAATGTCACCAGGCGCCACGACGATAGTGCCATCAACGCCATCATCATCACCGCCGGTAAACACAAAGCCAGATGGCCAGTGATCCCACCGTCCCGGCTCATCGGTGCAGGCATATTCAGCAACGGTAGCGTAAGTATTAAGCTGATAGGTAACATCGGTACCGTGGGGCGAGGTGATTCGCATCACCTTGGCTTTTGCCAGTAATTCAGCGGCAATCTCGACCTTTTCTCGTAGCTCTTTTGAAGGCAGCATTCTTGCCAACAGTTCCGGCGGCTCCACCGCCGTTAGAATACGCGTGCCAGCCGCTTGAATCGCCATTTGTTCCGGTGAAAAAAGCAGGAAAATACAGTCGATCAGCATGTCGCAATTCTTAAGCGCCTCTACCGCGTCTGGCATGCTGGCGAGGCCTGTGGCACCCACATTCCAACCGCCCGTCGGTAGTGGGGACGGTAAGCGCATATGGTACATATTAGCACCTAAGCGCTGGCCCGCCGCCATAAACGCATCGGCATACTCAAGGCGTTCATTTCCCTGTGTAAGGATAATGAGCTTCTCGCCTTCATGCACGCCAGACATCTTTAGCTGGTGCAGACATATTTCGGTAAAACTTGCGTGATCCATAAAAACTCCTATGTATGAAAATATACTGATTCTGTTAAATTAATCCTTTGGAAAATTAACAGATGAAGGGTTGTCCTAGAAGCTTCTCGGCTATTGGTTTTTGGCATCGGCATTCCTGGTAGAATATTACGGGGCCCTGAGACAAAAACTCTGAATTTATTGCTAGAGTTAAGGCCATTAACCTCCCAAGTAAGCTCGGCCCACCACGCCATCTTCCATCAGTTCGGCACTGGAGCCGGCGGCGGTGATGCTGCCGTTTTCCAGTAGATAACCGCGCTCAGCAATGGCCAGGCTCTGCTTGGCGTTCTGTTCCACCAGTAGGATGCCGACGCCGGTGTCACGAATATGTTCCAGCAGGTGGAACAGCTCCTTACATACCACCGGCGCCAGGCCCAGGGTGGGCTCGTCCAGCAGCAGGATGGTGGGGCGCGACATCATCGCCCGGCCCATCGACACCATCTGCTGTTCGCCGCCGCTCATGGTGCGCACCTGCTGGCTCAGACGCTCCTTGAGCCGGGGGAACAGCGCGAACACTTCCTCCAGACGTTCTGCCTCGCTCTCCCGCCCGCCGCTGTAGGAGCCGAGCAGCAGATTCTCGCGCACCGTGAGCTCGACGAAATTGCCGCGCCCCTCCGGCACCAATGCCAGCCCGTGGCGCACCAAGTGATGGGGTGGCAGGGCGGAAATGTCCTTGCCATCGATTAGCCGCTGGCCGCTCTGGTTCCATGGCACCATGCCGCCGATCGACTTAAGCATCGAGGACTTGCCCGCGCCGTTAGCACCCAGCACCACGACGATTTCGCCACGCTTTACTTCCAGGCTGGCCTGCGACACTGCCATATGCTTACCGTAGCGCACGGAGAGATTGTTGATCTCCAGCATGCTCAATCCTCCTCGCCGAGATAGGCTTTCTGCACCGCCGAGTCCTTCAGCACGTCCTGAGTAGGACCATTGGCGATGAGCTTGCCGGCGCTCATCACCACGCAGCGCCCGCACAGCGAGCGCACCGCCTCCATCACATGTTCCACCATCAGTATGGAGATGCCAGTTTCCTGCAGCGAATGGATCAGCGCGATGCCCTGACGCAGCTCGGTGGGCGTCAGGCCGGCCAGCCACTCGTCGAGTAGCAGCACCCGTGGCTCCAGCGCCAGCGCGCGGGCCAATTCGAGGCGCTTCTGGTCGATGTAGGTCAGCTCGCTGGCGAGGTTGTCGGCGAGATCCTCCATCTCTATGCGTTGCAGCAGATCATTGGCGCGCTCGGTGGCCTGAGCGCCGCTCAGGCGTGGCCCGGCGAAGGCCAGCGAGGCGACGATGTTCTCTCGTGCGGTCATGCCGGCGGCAACCCGCACCAGCTGGAAGGTGCGGCTAATACCGCTGCGCACGATGCGGTGCGGCTTGTGGCCGGCAATCTCCTGGCCAAGAAAGCGTACCGAGCCGCTGTTCGGCGCGAGATTGCCGGAAATCAGATTGATAACGGTGGTCTTGCCGGAGCCATTCGGCCCTAGCAGTCCAATAATCTCGCCCTCTTCCAAGGCGAAGCTGAGATCGTTGACGGCAACATGGCCACCGAACGACTTGCGTAGGGTATTCACTTCGAGCAAAGCGTTAGTTTCGAGAATTGGTGGGCTCATGGCGCCACCTCCTGGCTTTTCGCCTTTTGGTTAGCTGTCTCATGAGCGCGGCGCTTGACCACCACGGTCTTCTTGCGCTTCATGAAGCGTCCGAGCAGGCCATCGGGAATGAAATATACGATCACGATGAACACCAGTCCGACTAGGATCGAATAGTGGTTGGGGAAGCGCGTGGTGAGTACTTCTAGCAGCAGCACGATGGGCACCGCGCCGACCAGCGGCCCGAGCAGCCGGGATGCACCGCCAAGAAGCGCCATGATTAGCACTAGAAAGGAGATGTTCATATTGAAGGCCACCGAGGGATCGATATAGGTCCAGCGCGGCGCCATGATCGCCCCGGCGATGGCGATGAAGCCGGAACTGACGGCGAACAGCAGAAGCTTTACGAAGGTGATGTTGATCCCCACGTGAGAAGCGATCACCTCATCCTCGCCGATCAGCCGCAGCGCCGTGCCCAGCCGGGTACGGTAAGTCCACCAGCCGGTGAATAGCACCACGGCGAGCAGCGCCGCGAGCTGCCAGTAGATCTGGGCCGAGCTGATGTCGAGGAAGACGTAGCGCACCACCGCGCCGGAGAAGTTCACTTCGTACCAGGTCACCAGCTGGCGGATCAGCTCGGCCAGGCCGAAGGTGAAGATCACGAAGAACACCCCAGAGAGGCGCAGGGTGGCGAGCCCCACCACCAGTGCCAGCAGCACCGCCAGCACGAAGGCGAGCAGCAACACAGCGGGCCAAGGCAGCGCTTCGCCCATCACCGCCACGGTGTAAACCCCTACCCCGTAGAAGGAGGCGGTGGCGAGAGAGACATAACGGGTCGGCCCGGAGAACATCGCCCAGGCGGTGGCCATCACTGCGTACTGGAGCAGGTTCACGCCGATGGAAAGGGTATAGGCCGAAGTTCCGGAGAAAGGCATGGCGACCACGGCGACAAAGAACAGCGCCACGCAGATCCAGCCGACAATGCCCCTATTGAGTCTGGAAGTCATTTTGCAGTCCTCCCGAAGAGTCCGTTGGGCAAGAACAGCAGCACCAGCAGGAACAGCGCATAGTTGGCCGCCAGGGTCAGGCCCGGATCGATATAGCGTGATACTAGCGCCTCGGTGAAGCCGAGCAACATGCCTGCCACCAGGCAGCCCATCAGGTTGCCGATACCGCCCATGATCACCACCACCAGCGCCTTCATGGTGAACAGGACGCCCATGGAGGAGGTGAAGGGCAGGAACATACTGATCAGCACCCCAGAGGCGGCCAGCATCGCCCCGCCGGTGGCGAAGGCGGCAGCGGACACACGGGTCACGTTGATGCCCACCAGTGGCGCGAAGTTCGGCGCGGTGGCAACCGCGCGCATCGCCATGCCCATGCGGGTGCGAGTCATCAGCAGGTAGAGCCCGCCGCCGATCACCACCGCGCACACCAGCACCAGCAACCGGTTGGCAGCGATGTTGGCGCCGAACAGATGCACTGGAAAGGACATGAAGGAGTAGCTGAAGTAGTTGCCGCCGAACATCACCAGCATGATGCCCTGGGCAACGAACAGGATGCCGAAGGTGGCGAGGATGCTATCCACCTCCAGTTGTGCGCCACTACTGGCCCGCTTGACCAGCGGCAGCATCAGTACCTGATAGATGAGCCAGTGCAGGGCGAAGCCCGCCGGCACCATGATAATCAGGCTGAGGATAGGATTGACGCCGAGGTTGACGAGCAGCAAGGCGGCGAAGGAGGCCGCGATCATGAACTCGCCATAGGAGAGATTCATGATGCGGGCCACGCCGAACTGCAGAGTCAGGCCCATGGCGATCAATGCATAGAGCCCGCCCAGCGTCAGCCCGGTGAAAAAGAGATCGATACCGTACATAGAGTCGTGTTCCTGGTTGCACCGGCGCACTGGCGAGCAGGCGAACCCGCCAGCGCTCGGTTACCTGAATGGATGGATTATTGCCACTCGGGCTTGGGAACGATGGGCGCTCTGGCGCCTTCGATATCGGTGGGGGCGATGCCTTGGAACTCACCATCTTGCCACTGGCCGACGAAGAAAATGTCCTTGAGCATGTTGTTCTCGAAGCGTACCTCGCCGAGGATCGTCTCGAAGGTGCCGTCCTGCATCTCGGCGACGATCGCCTCGTGGTCGATGCTGCCGGCGCGCTCGATGGCTTGCTCTAGGATTTCCAGCGAGGCGTAGGTGAGCGGGCTGGTGAAGCGGTCGGGCTCGAAGCCGGCAAGCTCGGCATGGCGGGCGATGTAGTCCTGCATCAGCGGGTTATCGCCATTCACGCCGCCCACGCCCATCACGCCCTCGGCGTTGCCGCCGTTGCGCTCAAGAAACAGCGGAAAGGAAGTGCCGATACTGGCGAAGTAGACTGGCGGGTTGAAGTCCTGCAGGCGCGCTTGCTCGGTCATTGTTAAGGTGTCCGGCGGGTAGGAGAAGGCCAGGAAAACGTCCGGCTCCAGCGCCTTGATTTCGTTGAGCATCAGCGTGAAGTCCTGGTGGCCTACCGGATAGGCGCGGTCATAGACCAGCTCGAAACCGAGATCGTCAGCGAGGCTGCGTGCCGCCGTGGTCAGCTCGATGCCGAAACTGTCGGAAATACCGATCATGGCTATGCGTGAACCTATCTCGCCGGTGTCGCGCATCTCGGCGAATGCCTCGATGGCTGCGCCGGCGATCTCGCTACTGGTGCCTTCGTAGAAGAACAGGTTGGGCCAGCGCTCGCTCAGTTCATAGGCGCGGTCGGTCACCGCCGCCACCGCCAGATGGGGGTAGCCGTGGCGGCTGAGTATCGGCGCCATGGCTAGGTTCATAGAGGTGCCCCAGGGCGGCAGTACCAGATCGACCTCATCCTGTACGATCAGCCGCTCCGCGGCGCGCACCGCCTCCTCGGAACTGGAGCGGTCGTCGTACTCCACGACCTCGATGGGCACGCGGCCACCTTCGAGCATCAGCCCGCCGCGCTCGTTGACCTCATGCACCCAAAGTTCGTAATTGGGGATGGTGCTGGCCGCTGCGCCACCTGCGTTGGCGCCGGACTTAGAAACCGCATAACCGATGCGGATAGTGTCCTGCGCCAGGACATTTGATGAGAGCAGCAAGACTCCAAATAGCACTAAGGTGCCGAGCATTGTTCGTTTTTTCATGGGTAAATTGTCCTGTTGGTTTTTGTCAAAGAGCTCAAGGCAAAACGATAACTCTAGATAACTGTATACCATTTGACATTATGTATTCAATTGGATTTGGGTGGGAATGTCCATTGCCCGCATTTCGCCATGCAGGCGTGTCGGCAAGGGTAATATTGAGGATTGTAGTTGAAGTGCGGAGGTGTGACTGGCGTGTGAAGGATGGTGGCCGCTGTCGGGAAGAGCGGTGTAGATATTAGGGGCTGCTGGCATTTCATGGCATAGATACTGGCAAGATAAGAGCAAACCAGTAGAGTGGAAGTTCCGAAAACACCACCTTGTGAGCCTGCAATACCTCGACTGATGCTCAACAATGAGTGCTGGGCGAAGCTAAAAGCTACCCTGATTCAACAAGGGCTTTATCACAAGTCTGAATAACGAATAACGGTAGAGGGTATTCTGTATCGAATGCGCTCCCGCTGATCATGGCATGACTTGCCTGAGGTTTTTGGCCTCCGGGGTGCGGTCTGTAAGCCCTTTAACGACTGGTCGGTAGACGGCAAGTGAGTGGCTATCTTCAACGCATCGGTGAAAGTTCCTTATACCGAATGGCTCGTATCCACACCAAGGTATATCGGCACAGCGCAGGCGCGGCCAGTGATGATGCCGAGGCTATTAGCAAAAGCGGCGCAGGTATTAATAGCAAGATTCACCTGGCAGTTGATGCTTGGGCGAGGTGCTTGATAGTGAGAGAGAGGTGCGGCGCTGATTTACTTTCCGACGAGGCGCTAGTGACTGATAAAGACTATGGCGGTGACATTGTTCGCAAGCAGATCAGTGCGCAAAAGAGACGCTCGGTGAAGCCGTGAAAACGCAACTCGAAAAAGAGAATCTAGCTTGGATGGAAGGTGATATCTCTGCTGGCACTTGGTCGAGTATGACCTTACATGGATGAAGCATTATCGAGTTGTCGTGGCACGTTACGATAAACTCAAGCGAAATTACGAGAGCTTGGTTACTTTAGCCTGTGGCTTTCTCTGTTTGCCGTTGTGAAGCGTCAACAGCCCAAGGTGTGTTCAGTGCCGATGCGTTCGAGAGCCAGCTCGCAGGCTTGGGCGACATGCTCGGCCATCAGTGCTTCGGCGGCTTCGGCGTTGCCAGCTTCAATGGCTTCGAATATGGCACGATGGCGACGATACATCTGCTTGGCGTAAGAGGTGCTGTAGGCGTGGTGCGAGCGCAGGGTGACGGTCACCGCCAGTACTTGGTGGGCGATGGTGAGTAACATCTGACTGCCAGCGGCGGCGGCGATAGCTTCATGAAAGGCTAAGTCAGCTTGGGCTTGTTCCATGGGTGTAGCGTTGCTGTCGAGGCGCTTCTGCGTCTCCAGTGTCTCTGCGATGGCGTCGAGCTGAGTTCTGTTGCGATGGATGGCGGCGCAGTGAGCGGCATGAGCTTCCAGTACCCGGCGTAAAGCGTAGATCTGCTCGATGTCGCTGACGGTAAAGGAGGATACGTAGGCGCCGCGATTATGGCTCAGACTGATTAGCCCTTCGCCTTGAAGGATGAAGAGTGCCTCGCGCACGGGTGTGCGGCTGATCTTTAACTCGGCGGCCAGATTGCGCTCACGGATTGGATTGCCGGGCTTGAGGTCTCCGGCAAGAATGGCGCGGCGAATGACATGGGCAACTGCCTCGCTGCGACGGGAGGGGGGTATGGTGAGACCCAGGCCCTTATAGAACTCGTCGTATAGTGTTTTTAAGTGACTGGTTGGCATACATGCTGTGCTGGTTTGATATGACGTGCCGGGGATGGCGGGCGCGCAGGTTACTACATGCTGCGTGCGTCGTCACCTATTTATCGCGCGCTTTCTCAGCGGAAGTTCGAATGGCATACCAGTATTGAATTTATCAAAAAATGGTGTACCATTGGTGCGAGAAGATAAAAGGATAATAATAGAAAGTTAGACGCTTTCATGGACATGCCGCTTACCTTAAAGAGACAATTAACAAGAGGTATTGACACATGCAACAGACTGCAACGTCTCAGATGGCGACCGTGCCGCCCTCGGCCAAGACCCGTTTCACGAGCCCGTTCGATGTCGCCACGCCCGAAGGCGCTGAAGGTTGGCAGGGACTCTATCCCTACTACGCGCTGATCAGCCCTGAGCGGCGCGAGATGGAGGAGGAGAAGCTGTGGTTCTTCGATGGCATGCACAGCCCGGCGCCACTCTACCCCTTTGACACCATCATGACCGAAAACTGGTGGGTGGCGGCCAGCCAGATGACCAACCGCGTATGGCCGATTCCGCTGGCACAGGGCATCGACCATCGCATTATCAACGGCTATCTCTACGTCAGCCCCAACGCCGTCACAGACCCGGACGAGATCGCCAAGCGAGCCGAGCACTTCAACTCCCGCGCCGGCCATTACTATGAGAACTGGGACTTCATCTATGGGGAGTGGGAGACCAAGGCGCGGGACTGCATCGAGCGCCTCAAGGCAATCGAGTTCAAGCCGCTGCCCGAGCTGGTCCCCGAAGAGCAGGTGTTCGGCCATCGTGGCTTGTACTCCTCCCACGACCTGCTCACCTCCTACAACACCCTGATTCAGAACATGCTGGAGATGGGCTCCTACCATTTCGAGATGCTCAATCTCGGCTACGGCGCCTACCTCACCTTCCGCGAATTTTGTCAGGAAGCCTTCCCCGGCATCAGCGATCAGACCATCACCCATATGGTTTCGGGCATCGACATCCTGCTGTTCCGCCCCGACGATGAGGTGCGCGGTCTGGCCGAGTTGGCGGTGGAGCTGGGCCTTGATGGGGTAATCCTGGAAAACGAAGCCCCCGAGGCGATGCTCGACGCCATCAAGGCCGCCCCCAAGGGCGAGCAGTGGCTGGCCGCCTATGAGGAGGCCCGCGAGCCCTGGTTCTGGTTCTCCACCGGCGTGGGCTACACCCATGAAGACCCTGTGTGGATGACCGATCCGCGTATGCCCTTTTCGGCGATGCGTGGCTACATCAAGTCGCTGAAGGGCGGCGAGGACATCCGCCGCCCGCTGGACGAGATCATCGAAAAGCGCACCCGTGTCACCGCCGAGTACCGTGAGCTGCTGCCTTCCGAGGTGGACCGCGAAGCCTTCGACGGCCTAGTGGAGCTGGCGCGCAAGGTATACCCCTTCGTCGAAAACCACAACTTCTATGTCGAGCACTGGCATCACTCGCTGTTCTGGGAGAAAGTTCGCGAGCTGGGCGATGTATTCGTAGCTCACAACTTCTTCGATGATCGCGATGATATCTTCTATCTCCACCGCCATGAGATTTACGACGCCCTCTACGACGTGCTGATTGGCTGGGCGGTGGGCACGCCGCCGCGGGGCGAGGTCTACTGGCGGCCGTTGATCGCCAAGCGCAAGCAGATTCGCGATGCCCTCTGCCAGTGGTCGCCACCCCCCGCCCTTGGCGTGCCGCCTGAAAGCATCACCGAGCCGCTGACCATCATGCTGTGGGGTATCACCCAGGAGACCATCCTGGAGTGGTTGGGCGTGGACGGCTCCAATGATGGGGAATTGCGCGGCGTGGCTGCCTCTCCGGGCAAGGCGACCGGCCGCGCCCGGGTGATCACCGATTTCGCCCAGCTCTACGACGTCGAGGATGATGAGATCCTGGTCTGTCGCATCACCGCACCGAGCTGGGCGCCGATATTCCAGCGCGTCGCTGCGGCGGTCTCCGACGTTGGCGGCATGATGGCCCACACCGCGATCATCTCCCGCGAATACGGCCTGCCGGCGGTAGTCGGCACTGGCTTCGCCACCACCAGCATCAAGACCGGTGACCTAGTCGAGGTCGACGGCAACGAAGGTACCGTGCGCGTGGTCGACGAGGAGGCAGCATCATGAGCGATCAAACCTTCATCCTGTGGCTCGACGACGCCTCGGCCCCCGGCAACGCGCTGCTCGGCGGCAAGTTCGCCAGCCTGGCGCAATCCACCGCCGAGGGACTGGCGGTGCCGCCGGGCTTCGGCGTCACCACCGCCGCCTACCGCCACTTCATGGAGGCCACTGACTTGGCCTCCGAGGCGGCGCGCATCCGCGAGCGCGCTCCGCACATGGCGCTCAATGAGATCAAGGGCGAGACCGCCAAGCTGGTGGAGGGCATCAACAGCGCTCCGCTGCCAGAGGCGCTCGACGCGCAGATCCGCGCAAGCTACGCGGATCTTGAAAAGCGCACCGGCGTCAGCGAGACGCCGGTAGCGGTGCGCTCCAGCGGCGAGTCCGAGGATCTGGACGGCGCCAGCTTCGCTGGCCAGTACGATACCTACCTGTGGATCTGCGGCGCCGATGCGGTGATCCGCCATATCCGCGCCTGCTGGGCCGGAATGTTCGGCGATGCCGTGCTTTCCTACCGCGTGGATGGCGAGACCGCCGTGGCGGCGGGGGACTTTGGCATGTGCGTCGGCATCCAGCAGATGGTGGAGGCCCGTGCTGCCGGGGTGATGTTTACCCTCAACCCACTCAATGGAGACCGCTCCAAGGTGGTGATGGAAGCCTGCTGGGGGCTCGGCGAGGGTGTCGTCAAGGGCGACATCACGCCCGCCCAGTTCACCGTCGACAAGGTGACCCTGGAAATCCTCGACCGCAAGACGGTGGAGCAGACCGAGATGTACTGCTTCGACCCCGCGGCGGGCGAGGTGGCGCTGGTGCCGATGAAAGGCGAGCGTTGCCAGACGCCCTGCCTCAACGACGAACAGGTGCTCGAACTGACGCGGCTCGCCAAGCAGATCGAGCGCCAGCGCGGGGCCCCCCAGGACATCGAATGGGCGGTCAGCGAACAGGGTGAGGTGCGCGTGCTGCAGGTGCGCCCCGAAACGGTGTGGAGCCGCCGCGAGACCAAGAGTCTGGTGGAGGAGGGGCAATCACCGATCAACCGCGTGCTGTCCCGCTTCGCCGGGGTGCGGGTGGCCGCCAAGGCCGCCCAAGGAGAGCAGCAGTGAAAGCGGCGGATTTTCTCTACCATCGCGCCGGCTCCGTGGCCGAAGCGGTGACGTTGCTCGATGAATACGCTGGCGAGGCGCGTCTGCTCGCCGGGGGCCAGAGCCTGATGCCGATGCTCAACATGCGGCTGTGGCGGCTGGGTGCGCTGATTGATGTCAACCAAGTGCCGGGGCTCGACGGCATCGAAGCCGAAGGCGACGAGACCCGCGTCGGTGCGCTGACCCGTTACGCCAGCCTGGAGCGCTCCGAGGTGGCGGCGAGGCGCCTGCCGCTGCTCGTTGAAATGGTGCGCCATATCGGCGACCACCAGGTGCGCAATCGCGGCACCATCGGCGGCAGCCTGGTGCAGGGCGACCCCACCGGCGAGATACCGCTGGGTTGCCTGGTGCTCGGCGCTCGGGTGCGGATGGAGAGCGGCCGGGGCAGCCGGGAGATTGCCATGTGCGAATTCTACGACGGCTCCTACGCTGCCGCTCTGGAGTTCGATGAAATGGTGACCGAAATCCGTTTTCCGCGCCATCCGCAGCACTTCGCCTTCACCGAGCTGACCCGTCGTCACGGCGACTTCTGCGTGCTCTCGGTGGCGGTCACCGGCGAACGCGACGTCGATGGCCGCTGGCGCGAGGTGCGTATCGGCCTGGGCGGGGTGAGCGACATGCCGGTGTTGGCCGAGGCGGCCGGCTCGCGGCTTGCCGGCACCCGACTGGAGGATGACGACATCCGTGAGGCCGCCGAGCTGACCCTGGAGGCCATCGATCCACCCAGCGACATGCGCGCCACGGCGGAGTACCGGGCGCATCTCGTCCCCGTCCATGTGCGGCGGGCCTTGCAGCAACTGCGCGCCTCAGATCCGGCCATGCCGACACTGAAATAGCAGTACTGAGCCTGTAACCAGAACAAGAGGTAGCAGATGAAATTCGAACAGCAATTCCAGGTCGCCGAGCCCATCGGCAAGGTCTGGGCGTTCTTCGAGCAGTTCGAGCAAGTGGCGCAGTGCATTCCCGGCGTCAAGCGGGCCGAACAGCTCGACGAGGACAACGTGGCGGTCACCGTTACCCAAAAGCTGGGACCGATGTCCGCCACCTTCGAGGCGAGGGTACACATTATCGAGCGCCTGCCCCGGGAGCGCATCGGTTTCACTTCCACCGGCAAGGCAGTGAAGGGCGCCATCGGCAACTTCCGGGCTTCCAACAGCGTGGAGCTGCGCGAAGAGAACGGCCACACCCATGTCACCGTCAGCGGCGAGGTGGCGCTGGCCGGTGCCTTAGGCAGCGTAGGCCAGAAGGTAATCAGCAGGCAGGCCGAGAAGATTACGGTCGAGTTCACCCGTAATCTCGAACGCGTGCTCTCCGGCGAGACGGTGGAAGCTACCACCGCGCCCGCTGTCCGTTGCCCGGCGGCGGCCAAGGTCGCGGCACCGGCGGTGCCTTCCGGCACTGCACCACTGGAGGCTCCCGGGGAGTTTTGGCCGAAGCTTTCGGCGACGCTCAGCGCGGCGGCGCTGGTGGTCAGCCTACTGGTGCTATGGCAGGTGAGCTGAGGAGGCATGCAATGACACTTAACGAGAACGAGATCACTCTGACCATCAATGGCGAGAGCATGCGCGCCTGGGCGCCGAGCCGCATGCACGCAGCGGACTTCCTGCGCCAGCGGCTGGGGTACACCGGCACCCATGTCGGCTGCGAGCAGGGGGTGTGCGGCATGTGCACCGTCATGGTCGATGGCCAGGCGGTGAAGTCATGCTTGATGCTTGCCGCCCAGCTCGACGGCGCCGAGGTGCGCACCGTGGAGTCGCTAGCGGAGGGCGAAAATCTTAGCGCCCTGCAGCAATCCTTCAAGCGCCACCACGGCTTGCAGTGCGGCTTCTGCACTCCGGGCTTTCTGATGCTGGCGAGTAGCTTGGCGGCGCGCGGCGAGACGATGAGCCGTGAGCAGATCCGCGACGAGATCAGTGGCGTGTTGTGCCGTTGCACCGGTTACGAAGGCATCGTGCGTGCCGTGGAAGAATACTTGCAGCTTCAACAACCCAAAGGCTCTCATCCACAACAGGCTGAGGAGGCTAGTCGATGAATGAGCTCATGGAAGCCCCCACCGTACCGCAGGAGGAGACTCGGCAGGAGGAGGGCCTCAAGCATCGCCTGATCGGTACCAGCGTGCCGCGCACTGAGGATGAGCGGCTGCTGCGCGGCGACGGTCGCTTCACCGACGACGTGCAGTTCGCCCACCAACTGGAGATGGCGGTGGGGCGTTGTCCCTTCCCCCACGCCCGCATCCTTTCTATCGACGTCTCCCGAGCGCTGGAGCTGGAAGGCGTCAAACATATTCTTACTGGCGAGCAGGTTCGTGAGCAAAGTGAACCGCTCTCTGTGCTGCGCCCGGTCCCCGGTGCGCCACAATTACCCTATTACGCTCTTGCCCAGGAGAAGGCGACCTACGAAGGCCAGCCGGTGGTGAGCGTCGTCGCGACTAGCCGAGCCCTGGCCGAGGACGCCATTGAACTGATCGAGATCGAGTACGAGCCGCTGCCCCATGTCAGCGACGCCATCGAGGCGCTGAAGAAAGATGCGCCGATACTGCACCCGCAGTCGCTGGAATCCAATCTGCTGGCGAGCAACAGCGACCGCGCCGGCGAGCCGGAAGCGCAGATCGAGGAAGCGCCGGTAGTATTACGCGGGCAGATGCGCATCGGCCGTGTAACACCGCTGCCCATGGAACCGCGTGGTGTGGTGGCGGTATGGCGGCCCGGCGCCCGGGAGCTTTCGGTCTACAGCTCCACCCAGGTGCCTCATCTTGTACGCAAGCAGCTTGCCGAGGCGCTGCGCATCGGTGAGGAATGCATCCGCGTCAGCGCTTCGGACGTAGGGGGCGGTTTCGGCCAAAAGCTAGGCATCTATCCCGAGGATGTGCTGGCGAGTCTGCACGCCACAGCACTGCGCCGTCCGGTGAAATGGATTGAGGATCGAATGGAGCACTTTCGCGCCGCCACTCACGGCCGTGAATCGATTCATGACTACTGCCTGGCGGCGGATGCGGAGGGGCGCTTCCTGGCGATGACCAACACCTATACGACCGATATCGGCGGCTGGAACTCGTCTTTTGGCTCGTCGCAGCTCTCCAGCGTGGTCTTCACCGGTCCCTACCGAGTGGCGGACGCCGCCGTGGAGCGCCGTGTGGCGATGACCAACAAGACTCCGGTAGGTGCCTATCGCGGCTACGGTCAGCCGGAGGTCAACTTTGCCCTCGAGGTGTTGGTGGACCGCCTGGCGCGCCAGCTTGATAAAGATCCGCTGGAACTGCGCGAAATGAACATGCTACGTCCCGAGGATTTACCCTGGACGGTGCCCAGCGGCGCCGTCTACGACAGTGGCGACTATATCAAGACGCTGCACATGGCCGCCGAGTCGGTAGATTACGCCGCCCACCGGGCCAAGCATCGCGAGCCGCGGGCCGACGGGCGCATCGTCGGCATCGGGCTGGCCTCCTTCGTCGAGCGCACCGGCTACGCCAGCGCGCGCTTCCTTGCCAAACGCGGCTCCAAGTTCGGCGCCCATGAGAGCCTCACATTGCGCGCTAACCGTTCCGGCGGCATCGACCTATACACTGGGGTCTCCTCTATAGGCCAGAGCAGCGAGACCGCCTTCGCGCAGATCTGCGCCGAGGTGCTGGGGGTGGATTTCGACATGGTGCGGGTACACACCGGTGATACTGCCTCCTCACCGCTCAACACTGGATCCTTCGCCTCGCGCACCCTGATAGCCGCCGCCGGCGCGCTGCGCGAGGCGGCACTGGCCTTCCGCGACAAGACCCTGCGCATCGGTGCCTGGGCGCTGGGCATCGCCCCCGAGGAGGCGCTGATCGAGGGCCGTGAGGTGCGCCACCGCGACGATGCTGGCAAGCGCGTACCGCTCTCCGACGTCTTCAGCCGGGCAATTATCGGACAGGGCATTCCCCACGACGAGACACCGGGGCTGGAGACCACCGCCCACTTCGAGCCGCCCAGCGCCGCCTTCTCCTTCGGCACCGCCGCGGCGGTGGTGGCAGTGGATCCGGAGACCGGTGAGTTCGAAGTGGAGCGCTTCGTGATGGTTCACGACTGCGGCGTGGTGGTGAATCCAATGATCGTCGAGGGCCAGGTACGTGGCGCCCTGGTGCAGGGGCTGGGTGCGGCGCTGGGCGAGGAGCTGCGCTATGACGCCGTCACCGGTCAGCTGCTCAGCGGCTCGATGCTCGACTATGCCGTGCCCCGCGCTGCCGACGTGCCGCCGATCGAGCTTCTGCACACAGAGGTGCCCTCGCCGGTGACTACCTTCGGCGTGCGCGGTGTGGGTGAGGTGGGCACCATTCCGCCCGGTGCGGCCATCGCCAACGCCCTCTGCGATGCTCTGTCGGATTACGGCGTGGAGTTCTCGGCTCTGCCGATCACTCCGGAAAGCGTGTGGCGCGCCCTGAACGCAGCGAAAAAGGGAGAAGTGGCATGAACCCCTGCCTGCCTGGCCGCTATGCCGATTCAAGCTTCACCGCCCTGGAGCGGGGCGTGCTTGCGTGGCTCGACGGCTTCTACCAGCTCGAACATTTGCTCAATACCCGTGCCTGGGTGATTGAACTCTGCCAAGGCCAAGGCTCCGAGGCGCTCAGATTCGCGGCGCTGAGTCATGACGCCGAGCGGTTCTTCCCCGGTGGGCCCACCGGCACTCCTGCCAATGGCTTTGATGACCCGGACTACCTCTTCGCCCATTCCACCCGTTCCGCCGACATCGTCGAGGAGTGGATGGCGGGGCAGGGCACGGACGAGACGTTTCGCCGCCAGGTGCGGCGGTTGATCCTGCGCCACGAGATCGGTGGCGGCTGGGAGGCGGACATTCTCCAGGCCGCCGATGCACTCTCCTTCCTGGAGGTCCTCGACTGGCTCGCAGTGGAGTGGGTGCAGCGAGGCATCTACACCATCGAGGGCGCCAAGGAGAAGCTGTGCTGGAGCATGGAGCGCATTCGCCCGCCGCTGGCGCTGCACCGGGCGCTGCCGCTGTTCGAGGCCGCTACCCGAGCCCTCGATGCCGCCTTCGAGACGCGCACCGACTTCGCTGCGCGGCGCGAGCAGGTCTCCAGCCGCGCGTTCCTCACCCAAACCGCACAAGGCCCACAACAAGGATAACGATGACCACGACCTACCAATATGGCGCCAACGTCCACGCGGGCGGCATCCGCCAGCACTATCTGCGTTACGCTCTTAACAGCGGAGGTGGCAAGGCCGCCGGTCAGCCGCTGGTACTCATCCCCGGCATCACCAGCCCGGCAATCACCTGGGGCTTCGTCGCCGAGCGCCTGGGCCGCCAGTTCGACACCTACGTGCTCGACGTGCGCGGGCGCGGACTCTCCTCCACGGGGCCGGAACTCGCCTACGACACCGACACCTGCGCCGATGACGTCATCGCCTTCATCGACGCGCTGGGGCTTAAGAACGTGATTCTCGCCGGCCACTCGATGGGCGCGCGCTTCGCCCTGCGCGCCATGAGTCGTGGCGCCAGAAATGTGGAGAAGCTCGTACTGATCGATCCGCCGGTCTCCGGCCCGGGGCGCCGTGAATACCCCAGCAAGCTGCCCTGGTATGTCGATTCGATCCGCGACTGCACCCGTGGAGCGGGTATCGACACCATGCGCCAGTACTGCCCAACCTGGAGCGACGACCAGCTGCGCCTGCGCGCCGAGTGGCTGCACACCTGCTTCGAGCCAGCCATCGTCCAGACCTTCGAGGAGTTCCACACGGTGGACATCCACCAGGACTTCCCCCAGGTGAGTGTGCCTACCCTGCTGATGTGTGCCGGCAAGGGCGGCGTGATCCAGGACGAGGACAAGGAAGAGTTTCGCGGCCTTCTGCCGTCGATCCGCATCACCACCGCCGCGCAGGCAGGCCACATGATTCCCTGGGACGATTTCGAGGGCTTCTTCGCCGCCTTCGAGGATTTCCTAGGCCCAACGCTTTGATGGAGACTGCCATGACCCGCAACTACCGTATCGGCCAGATCGTGCCCAGCTCGAACGTGACGATGGAAACGGAAATTCCCGCCATGCTCATCGCGCGGCAGTTGATCCGTCCCGAGCGTTTCACCTTCCACTCCAGCCGTATGCGCATGAAAACCGTAAGCAAGGACGAACTCGCTGCCATGGATGGCGAGTCCGACCGCTGCGCCCTGGAACTTTCCGACGCCGCAGTAGACGTGATGGGCTATGCCTGTCTGGTGGCGATCATGTCCATGGGGCCGGGCTACCACCGCGAGTCGCAGAAGCGCCTGCGCGCACGCACAGAGGAGAACGGCTGCGACACTCCGGTGGTGACCAGCGCCGGTGCCTTGGTCGATGCGCTAAGCGTGATGAAGGCCAAGCGCGTGGTGGTGGTGGCGCCCTACATGAAGCCGCTCACCGAAATGGTGGTAGATTACATCCGCGAGGAGGGCGTCGAAGTGGTCGATTACCGTGCGCTGGAGATCCCCAACAACCTCGACGTGGCGCGTCACGATCCGAGCAATCTGCCGGAGATCGTCGCCGGGCTCGACTACGGCAACGTGGATGCCATCGTGCTCTCTGCCTGCGTGCAGATGCCCTCGCTAGCCGCCGTCTCCAAGGTCGAGGCGCTCACCGGCAAGCCGGTGGTCACCGCCGCTATAGCCACCACCTACGCCATGCTCAAGGCGCTGGAGCTCGAGCCGGTGGTACCCGGCGCCGGCGCGCTGCTCTCCGGCGCCTACTGAGGAAACGTTGATGTCAGACCCTCTCAATGATAACGCGCAGGACAACTACAAGGGCGTGTGGGACAGCCGGATCGGCTTCGGCGAGAAGAGCGCCCTGGTGGTGGTTGACTTCATGCAGGGCTACACCACGCCAGAGGCGCCACTCTACGCCCCCGGCGTGGTCGAGGCCATTCCCCACGCCGCCGAGGTGCTGGATCGCGCCCGCCGGGCCGGCCTCCCGATCATCCACACCAACATCCGCTATCAGCCCGAGCGATTCCTCGATGGTGGCGTGTGGCTGAAGAAGGCGCCAGTGATGAAGGCCATGGTGGAAGGCAACCCGCATGCCGCGTTCTGCCCCGAAGTGGCCCCGCGGCCGGAGGAACTAGTAATCAGCAAGCAGTACCCCAGCTCGTTCTTCGGCACCTCGCTGGCCCCGACGTTACGTGCCCTGGGGGTGGACACCGTGGTGCTGATGGGCTGCTCCACCAGCGGCTGCATCCGCGCCACGGCGGTGGACGGGCTGCAGCATGGCTTCCGGGTGATGGTGATCCGCGAATGCGTGGGCGACCGTCATCCCGATCCTCACGAGGCCAACCTGTTCGATATCGATAGTAAGTATGGCGACGTTATCGCTAAGGAAGAGCTTCTCGCTCACATCGACGCTTGAGAGCACTTTCCACCAAGGGCGAATGTTTTCGTAGAGATGTTGTTCATAACGACAAGGAGAAGGGCCATGCCCGTAAGCAATACGCAGCTGACCCAGATGTTCGAGCACGTGCTGACGCTCTCCAAGGTCGACGAGACCCAGAGCGTGGCGTGCTCAAGAGCCACTATTCCAATCCGCGTATCGTCAACGCGGCGATGGAGGCCGCCCAGCGCCTCAAGACCAAGATCTACTGCGTCGAGCTGCCGGCCTACAACGACCCGCGCCAGATCGGCAACGACCTCACTGCCATTGTCGGCGACCCCCCTGTGGTGGTCAAAGGGAAGGTGGTTGCGCCGAAGGCATCCATCGGCTGAAAGCCTGGTGTAGCGAACCTCAATCGTAGCGGACAACAATGCAATATCTCGATCTGCAAGTGATGTCGCGGGCCCTTGAGTGGGCCCGCGCCGGCGAGACACTGTGGCTGTGCACGGTACTCTCCACCTTCGGCTCCTCACCGCGCGAGCCCGGCTCGCTGCTGGTAGCCAGGCGCGATGGCGCCCATGCCGGTTCGCTTTCCGGCGGCTGCGTCGAGGAGGATTTTCTTACCCGTATGCAGACAGGGGAGTTCGAGGAGCCGGTTATGGAGATCCGCTACGGCGGTGACAACGGCCCGCAGAACCCGCAGATCTCTCTGCCCTGCGGCGGCATTCTTGAGGTGCTGATCGAACGCTTGGAACCCGAATCCGGCAACCTCGAGCATCTCAATGCATTGCACGCCGCACTGCTTGGCCAGCGCCCCCAGGTGCGGCGCATCGGATTGCATGATGGCCGTAGGGAACTCAGCGAGGACAGCGGCCTCGGCCCGCGGGTTGAGCGCGACGCCGAAACCGTCCGGGTGCGGGTGGGCCCGGCCTCGCGACTACTGATCGCCGGCATCTCACCGGTCTCGGCGGCCTGCGCCGAGTTCGCCCGAACGCTGGGCTTCGAGGTGATTGTCTGCGATCCGCACGAGGAACTGCATGGCGAGATCGACGTGCCCGGGGTGCGCCTGGAGGCCGTACTACCCTCAATGTTCATCGCAACCGGTGGTTGCCACGGCGCCACGGCGGTAGTGGCGCTCACCCACGACCCGCGCATTGATGACCTGGCGATGATCGAGGCG
The DNA here is from genome assembly GCF_002836035.1 of Halomonas sp. MES3-P3E. Taxonomy (NCBI): domain Bacteria; kingdom Pseudomonadati; phylum Pseudomonadota; class Gammaproteobacteria; order Oceanospirillales; family Halomonadaceae; genus Halomonas; species Halomonas sp. MES3-P3E. Next base: position 37,112 of record NZ_PJBT01000014.1, read on the forward strand.
GTGCGCACCGAGGCATTCTACATCGGGGTAATGGGTTCCAAGCGCACTTCTCAAGCGCGGGCCGAGCGGCTGCGCCGCTCCGGGGGCCTGAGCGACGAGCAGATCGCACGCCTCCATATGCCTATTGGCCTGGCGCTGGGCAGCAAGACGCCCGCCGAAATTGCCCTGGCGGTGATGGCCGATGTGCTGCGCGTGCAGCGGGGCAAAGCTCGGGATGCATTGTGAAATCCCAACCATGAAGCAGCCGTGGTTTTTCCCGCCAAGTCTTGGACTCCTCCGCTAAGAGGGTGTTTACAAATATTTAGACCTGGTGAGTTAATCGATTGAGCAATTGGCGGCCAGCCGCTAGCCATACCCAGGCTTCGGAGACCTCAACACGTCGGTCATGGTGCATCACCAGCGACGTGCCTTCTCGATCCAGGCATGGATACGCTCGACGACCCACCGTTTTGGGAGGACGGGGAACCCTTGGCATCTGTCTGCCTTGTGAAGAGGTCTGCCTGGTTCGGTGTGCACCACCAGCCTACGTTGGCATTGGCAGGATGACGCACGACCTCTACCGGGAAAACGGTTTGCATGAGCTGCGCCACCATCTCGAGGAGGGGGCACATCTAGCTCTGGGTCAGGGCGCTGCTGGGCGTATCCTTGAGCTGGAACAGGTAAAGCGCGACCAAGTTTTCATGTCTTTTGGCGAACGTGAGCCCAGCCTGGCCGCAGTTGCGGTGCCGATCATCAACTCTTGAGGCACGCTGGAAATAGCACTGGCGGTTTCCGGGTTGCGTAACCGCCTCGACCAGGAAATGTGTCAGAGATATGTGAGTGTCATTCGTGACCTAGCCCAGGAACTGGAGAGAAAACTGGGTTAAACCTGAGGAATCTCCTAGACGCCTAAACACTGATGAAGACGCCTTCTGGCTTTATCGTCACGGCCGCTTAAGTTCGATTACTGTCTATTTTTTTACCACAAAACCACGAAATACAAAGGCATTGCCGGGGCCTTAACAGTGGTTTCCCCTACGCTCTTAAAGCGGTTTCCGAAAACCGCGACAGAAACCAGTAGAGAAACCACTTCAGAAACCGTTTGAGGCTATCCCGATCCTGCTATACGACCACTCTCCTGTTCACGACATACCGCTGTAGGCACCGGTGATGATATGGGCAATACGCCGATCCGAGACATCCCGTGATACGTCCTCGTGGCGTTGACCAGAATCTGCTCGTTGGTTTTCGCGCTTTCCTCCTTGCGACAACGGCACGCTAACGGTAGGCGCTTCGTTGACTGGCGGGACACGCAGCGGAGGAATGCTGACAGGCTGCGGTGAGGCTACTCCTAGAGCTGGAGTCCTGGTAGCAGATAACCCCATTGCCCCCAGGTGGTCTGTGCTTACAGGGGCATAGCCCCCAAGGTGCTTTGGCGAGTAGCTACATTGTTGATGTTAGGCTCGCTTACAGACGCTGGCGTGAACTCTCCAGCCTCTGCCGCGGCTAAATAGCGACTCGTCTGTGCTTCACGATCTTCAAGGCCGTGCCACCATTAATTAGCCGCGTCACTTCAAGGCGGATGGGATCAAGTTCACGGCCACGGGGCTTGCCACGGAAGGGTCGCTTGGGGGTCACGGTCTGGACGGTCATTGGGCACTCGTTATTATCTTGATCGGCTTTATAGGGGTGAAACGAAGACGGTACCCCGCGGGGCGCCGTCTAGGGTCTGTTGACGTTTCACATGGGCAGCCATAAAAAACCACAAGCTAAGGCCACCATGCTTTCGTAGTTTCGCTTGAGCTTGTCGTAACGCGTCGCTATGGCGCGATACGGCTTCAACAGAGCAAAGGCATTCTCTACAAGATGGCGATAGCGATATAACCCTCTGTCTAAACTGCTATTTCCTGTCTTTGAGTTGCGCTTGAGTGGGATCACCGAGTCCATCCCCTTGGCGTCGACCTACTCACGGATACGCTCACTGTCATACCCCTTGTCAGCCACTAATGCCCCACCTATTGGCAACTCATCAATCAGCGCCTGTGCCTCAGTGCCGTCGTATACGTCACCTCCGGTGATCCTGAAAGCAATCGGTAGTCCATAAGCGTCAACGGCTAGGTGTATCTTGCTTGTGTTGCCCGCACGGCTTTTGCCAATGGCTTCTACTTCCTCTGTGGCAGCCCCTGTTCAGTCTTGATGCGCCTTGATATAGGAGCCATCAATGAAGAGCCATTCCGTATCTGGGTCTTCCACTAACCGATTAAAAATAGTCATCAATTTGCCCGCGGCCGACCAAGCGTTAAAGCGCTTATAGACCGTATTCCAGTGCCCAAAGTCGTCGGGTAAATCACGCCACTGGCAGCCGGTACGGATTCGGTAAAGTATGCCCTCTACCGTCATCCGTAGGTCAGCCTTGTCATAGATACGTTGTTGAAGCAGGATAGGTTTTAGCTTCGACCAGTGTTCATCTGTGAGCATCAGTCGGGGCATGGCAAGCTCGCAGTTTGTTGGTGTCGGAACCTGTATTCTGTGAGTTTGCCCCTATCCTGCCAATGCTATCCCTCAAAACGTCAACAGGCCCTAGGGTCGCATTATCTTTCCCGCACTTATCTCGCCCTATCCCGCCGTTGAGCAGGGCAGACGCTTTTAGGCAGTGCCTCAGGCAGGCACACTGCCATGGGGGTCAATGACAAATTTCTTGGCGGCACCGCCATCGAAGTCAGCATAGCCTTGGGGCGCCTGGTCCAGGGTGATCATCTGGACATTCACCGCATCAGCAATATTGACCTTGCCGAACAGAATAGCCTGCATCAATGGGCGATGGTACTTCATCACCGGGCACTGCCCCGTATGGAAACTGTGGGATTTGGCCCAACCAAGACCAAAGCGCATGCTCAGGGCGCCCTGTTTGGCGGCGTCGTCAGCCGCGCCAGGGTCTTCGGTCACGTAGAGGCCCGGGATGCCGATCTGGCCACCCGCACGGGTTAACGTCATCGCCGAGTTGAGCACGGTGGCGGGCGCTTCTTTACCGTGGTTGCAGCCACAGGCGTGAGCCTCGAAGCCGACGCAGTCGACAAAGGCATCAACCTCACGCTCGCCGAGAATCACCTCGATCTTATCCGCCATGTCGCCGTCCTGGGTCAAGTCGATAGTCTCACAACCAAAGCTGCGAGCCTGAGCCAGACGCTCTTCGATCATATCGCCGACGATCACACAGGCCGCACCCAGCAGCTGAGCGGAAACCGCTGCCGCCAGCCCGACGGGCCCAGCACCAGCGATATAGACGGTGCTACCGGGCCCCACACCGGCAGTCACGCAACCGTGAAAGCCGGTGGGGAAAATATCAGAGAGCAACGTCAGATCCTTGATCTTCTCCATGGCCTGATCGGCATCTGGGAATTTCAGCAGGTTAAAGTCAGCGTAAGGAACCATCACGTATTCGGTCTGGCCGCCGACCCAGCCGCCCATATCCACATAGCCGTAGGCGGCACCAGGACGGGCTGGATTAACGTTGAGGCAGATACCGGTGCGGCCTTCCTTGCAGTTGCGGCAACGACCACAGGCAATATTGAACGGCACCGAGACTAGATCGCCCGGACGGATGTACTCAACGTCGCGGCCGCACTCGACAACCATGCCGGTGATCTCGTGGCCGAGTACCAGGCCCGACGGGGCGGTGGTACGGCCACGCACCATGTGCTGGTCGCTGCCACAAATATTGGTGGTAACTACCTTGAGAATCACGCCGTGCTCACATTTGCGATTGCCGAGGGCGAGCTCAGGATAAGCGATGGACTCAACGGCGACTTCACCCGGCCCCTTATAGATCACTCCGCGGTTGGCTGCATTCATGGCTGGCTCCTGTGATTATTGTTGTGTTTGTCATGGTTGATGGCGCTTTCCCACCCTAGCCCCTCCGCGTCTTAGGACTTACCCCAAAAAGGCACTCACATATCTATTCAAGACATCCTAGTCAAGATGAATAGCTGGAGGTCGCTTTCACGATACTGTTGCTTTGAAACAGGCTCAACACTTCCTAGCGTCGGCGATATCACGCAATGCCGACGCCTAACAAGAGCCAACCAAGGAACCCCAATGAAGAACAATGACGACCCAGTTCTGTCGCCTGGACAGGACAATACCCAGATAATGGGGTTGGATTTTCATAACCCCGTCTTTCCACTCTCCGCTCTCGCTATTTTGCTGTTTATTCTTTACGCATTGGTCTACCCGGATGCGGCTAATACGCACCTGGGGCTTGCCAAAAACTGGTCGATTGAACACTTCGACTGGTTGTTCATGATTGCAGGCAATGTGTTTGTGGTGTTCTGCCTCGTACTGATCTGCTTGCCGCTAGGGCGGATTCGTCTGGGTGGCAAGGATGCAAAACCGGAATACACGCGCACCTCCTGGTTCGCCATGCTGTTTGCGGCAGGTATGGGAATCGGTTTGATGTTCTGGAGCGTGGCCGAGCCGGTGGCCTACTACACCGATTGGTACGGAACGCCTTTGAATGTTCCAGCGGGCACGCCGGAAGGCGCCAGCGCCGCCATGGGTGCCACCATGTTCCATTGGGGCCTCCACCCCTGGGCCATTTATGGGGTAGTAGCACTCTCACTGGCCTTCTTCTCCTATAACAAGGGTTTGCCGCTGACACTTCGCTCCGCCTTCTACCCAATTCTGGGCGAACGAACCCGTGGCTGGGCAGGCCATATCATCGATATCCTTGCCGTGCTGGCTACTATCTTTGGCTTGGCTACCTCGCTTGGTTTTGGCGCTACCCAAGCAGCTAGCGGCCTCGCCTATTTGTTCGACATTCCTAATACCATCGGCACGCAGTTGGCGATTATCGTGGTGGTCACGGTGATCGCGCTGATCTCGGTATGGCGGGGTATCGACGGCGGCGTCAAGCTGTTCTCAAACATCAACATGATTATCGCGGCGGTGCTGCTCGTGTTTGTGGTTGTAGCAGGACCTACCCTAATGATCCTGACCGGCATTGGCACCACGGCGATGGACTATGTGAGCCACCTTCTGCCGCTGTCGAACTGGGTTGGACGTGATGACGACACCTGGTATCACGGCTGGACCATCTTCTACTGGGCATGGTGGATTTCCTGGTCTCCGTTTGTCGGCATGTTTATCGCCCGCGTATCCCGAGGCCGCACGGTGCGTGAGTTTCTGATCGCGGTGCTGTTGGTGCCCACACTGGTCACGCTGGTATGGATGAGTGCCTTTGGTGGTACGGCGCTTTACCAGGCTGCTAACGGCGTGGGCGAACTGGCCAACGGCATTAGCGATGTTTCACTTGCCATGTTCCACATGCTGGAACAGCTCCCCCTGACCAGCATCACCTCGACACTCGCGATTATTCTGGTGCTGGTGTTCTTCATTACCTCATCGGACTCCGGCTCGCTGGTTATCGACAATATCACCGCCGGCGGCAAGACCGATGCCCCCAAGAGTCAGCGGGTTTTCTGGGCCACACTGGAAGGCGTGATTGCCGGTGTGTTGCTGTACGGGGGGGGAAGCACCGCCCTAAGCGCGCTACAGGCGGGCGCGGTGGCCACAGGGCTCCCTTTTACCGTGGTGCTTCTGGTGATGTGTTTCAGCCTTTACAAAGGGCTTCACAAGGAGTGGGGGGAGCTCAACGCAGTACCAAAAACCGCTAGTTAATCCCCTTGCAACCGTCCGTCTACTCGGCGGGCGGTTGTTTTCTTGTTTATTCAGACCTTGCTGGCCAATCGACAATAAAAAAGACGTGGACCACCGTTCAAGCCCACCCTTTGTGGCGGGCTTGAACGGTGGTTAAAAGCCTGAAGAGCAAAAAGCTTTAACGCAGCACATCCTCTTCCTTGAGCAGCTTGTAGATCGCCTCGGCGCCCTGTTCGGGGGTCACATCGGTGAGCACTTGCCCGCCTTTTCCCTCGGCTTTGGAGGCCGCCGCCTTGAAGCGATCCCTAGCCGACGCGGCTTTGACGATTTTTAGACGCTTAGGCCGTTTACGTGCGAGGGCCAGGTGCCACTGAGCCAACTCGCTGTCGGCTTCAGGGCTAGTGGGCATGATCGTAAAAGTGGCTCGGCGAGCCGGGCCGAAGGCACTTTGACGCGCCGCTGGCCCCGCTTCATCCACGCTGATGATAGCGGGCAGGCGCACTTTGAGACGTCGACGCTGCCCCCGTGGCAACGCCTGGAGCATCGTTACCACGCCATTTTCCACTTTTTCTACCGACGCCAAACTATTAACCAATGGCCAGCCGAGATGTTCTGCCAATGCATAGGGCAAAAGCCCAGAGCCTTCACCGCGCTCTGCACGGGCGCCGGTGATCACTAGCTGAGGAGAGGTTGCGGCCAGGTATGCCGCCAGAGCAGGAATGGCATCGCTGCCCTCGGGCTGCTCGAGCAGCGTCATGGTTTCAAGCCCCATGCCGACGCCTGTGGCCATACCTAAGTAGCCGCGCAGAGCTGCTTCGCTGCTATCGTCCTGGGCACCCGCATGCAGCACGCTGATCCGGGTGCCCGGCAGCTCGGTCTCCATGGCCAGCGCAAGCTCCAGGCCTCGGGCATCCTGTTCGGCGCGCCTGGCGCGACCAGTGGTAGGGTGACGACCGATGGAGACCAGCACCGCCACGTCGATTCCCTGTTGCTTTTTTTGTTGCTGTTGCTGTTGCTGTAGATCAGGCTGCATCGCGCTGCCCTCCCCGCTGCTGTTCCACCATGGCCACTAACGCGGCCAGAATTTGCGTGCTGTCGCCAATCACCGCCAGATCAGCGCGCTTGATGATGTCACACCCCGGATCGAGATTGATTGCCACCACCTTGTCGCAGCGCTGAATGCCCTGGAGGTGCTGGATAGCGCCTGAAATACCCACCGCCATATATACCCGCGCGGTTACCCAGGTGCCGGTCGCCCCTACCTGCCGGTCGCGAGCCATAAAACCGTCGTCCACCGCGACACGCGAGGCCCCTTCGGTCGCGCCGAGGACTTTCGCAGCATGATGGAAGGCGTCCCACTGCTTGACGCCGTTGCCACCGGAGAGGATGAACTCAGCCTCAGCCAGCGCCACGCCAGCGGGGTCCACCGCCACCTGCCCAAGGTCTTCTATCCGCGACAAGATGGAGGTAATTGACGTTGCCAGGGTCAGGTGCTCGGCCGCATGCCGGGTCTCGTCCACCGGTTCGGCGCACTCGGCCAGCGCCAGCGCCACCCGCGGCAGAGGACGCTGGATATCCAGGCTCCCAGCGGCGCCACGGGCCGTGCAGCGCCAACCCAAAGAGGCCTCATTATCAGCCTCCACCTGCCACACCCCCGTGGCAGCGCGTTCACCCAGGCGTAAGGCAAGCCGCCGCCCCAGATCGGCTCCGCCCAGGGGTGAGTCCGGCAACAGCCAGAAGCGCGGCGTCATCTCCCGCTCCACAGCGCTCAAGGCCGCCAGACGCACCTCGGGCGCAAACCCCGCGTAAAACTCATCATTAAGATGCACGACGCGATCAATCCCGGCGTCCCCCAGCGCCTGCTCCTTAAGCTCGCCGTCCCCCTCGCCCTTATGCTCACCAAACAGAATCGCCACCACGGCGCCGGGCTGGTCGGCGTCGGCATCCGCCACACGCCGGGCCAGCCCCAGCAGATCTTTGTCATGACTAGAGAGGCGCCCGCCGGTCAGGTCAGGCACCACGGCCACCAGAAAAGTGGGTTGATCAATGGTCACCGTGCGGCGGCTATCGCGCGCCGCCGTGGTGGTCGCGGTGGCCTGCCCGCCTTGCTGGAGGCCACTACGATCAATCCGTTTGACGCCATTGGGGCCGATAAAGCCGATGGCATGGGGGTTCTTGCGCACCACGCCGTGGGGGCCCAGCCATTCACTGACTGCTGCGCCGCCCCTGTTTACACCAAGGACGGCAAGCACACTGGCGTGATCTGGATGCAGACGGTTACGGGCGATCCACTCACGACGCGGATCGCGGCGAATAATCTTACTCATACGATCACCTCTTCAGCCATCGTCGTTGCAGTAGGCCGTCGGGACGTATCGGCGGCGGGAGACTCGACCAGGGCATCGGCCACCAATTCCGCGATATCGCGTACTTCAGCGCTGGCATCCACCACGCCTTCCAGCATGGCGGTGCACTGCGGGCAGCCCACTGCAACCACCTCGGCACCACTCTCTTTGACGTCGTTCATGCGCATATCGGGAATCCGCCGCTCACCGGGAATATCGGTAATCGGTGCCCCGCCACCGCCGCCGCAGCAGCGCGAGCGGAAACCGGAGCGTTCCATCTCCTTGACCTCGATGCCCAGTGCCTTAAGCACGTTGCGAGGTGCCTCGTACTCACCGTTATAGCGCCCCAGGTAACACGGGTCGTGATAGGTAACACGACCGCCTTTCCAAGGGGCAAAGGTCAACCGACCGGCATCAAACAGCTCGGCGATAAAGGTGCTGTGGTGGCGCACATCATAAACACCACCCAGTTCGCCATACTCATTGCCCAGCACATGAAAGCTGTGGGGGTCGCAGGTAACAATCTGCAGGAAGCGATACTGAGCCAGAGTGGCAATATTGCGTTTCGCCAGGAATTGAAACGTCGCCTCATCGCCCAGTCGCCGGGCCACGTCGCCGCTATCGCGTTCCTCAGTACCCAACACCGCGAAATCTACCTCGGCGGCGCGCAACACTTTGACCAGGGCGCGCAGGGTTCGCTGGTTGCGCATATCGAAGGCGCCATCACCCAGCCATAGCAGCACGTCGACCTGTTTGAGATCGGCCATGAGCGGCAGGTTAAGATCCGCCGCCCAGTTGAGCCGCGAGCCAGGATCGAAACCGCCGGGATTGTCGGTGGCGATCAGGTTATCGAGCACCTCGGCGCCTTTATTGGGCGTTTTACCGCGCTCAAGCGTCAGGTGGCGGCGCATATCGACAATCGCATCCACATGCTCGATCATCATCGGGCACTCTTCGACACAGGCACGGCAGGTCGTACACGACCATAGGGTATCGGCGTCGACCAGGGCTTTCCCCTCTTTCATCACAACAGGCGCCACAATCGGCGCCTGGGGAGCGCCTTGGTGTTCTCCTACTGGCTTACCAGGGTAGGGGGAGCCAGCATAGGCGGCATCGCTGCCCCCCGCCATGCCTACTACCATGTCCTGAATCAGCTTCTTGGGGTTGAGCTGCTGACCGGCGGCAAATGCCGGGCATACTGCCTCGCAGCGGCCGCACTGTACGCAGGCGTCGAAGCCCAGCAGTTGGTTCCAGGTAAAGTCGGCGGGCTTTTCCACGCCCAGAGGCGCCGCTTCATCCTCCAGATTCAACGCCTTGAGACCTGTTGAGCGGCCGACGCCCCCTTTTTTCGTGGAGAAGCGCTCGGCGCGTCGGTGGAAGGCCAGATGCAGGGCGCCGGCGAAGGCATGCTTCATGGGGCCGCCCCAAGTCATGCCGAAAAACATTTCACCCAGCCCCCAGGCTACGACGCCCGCTAATACCAGCGCCAGCAACCAACTACCGCCACCTTCAAGTAAACCTTCGGGCAGCAAACCTACTGTGGGCAGCGTGATCAGGAAGACGCCTATCGAAAACGCCATCAAACTCTTGGGCAGGCGCATCCAGGGCCCCTTGGAGAGCCGCTTTGGTGGGTTAATGCGTCGGCGAGCGACAAACAGGCTACCGACGAACATCGAAGCGCTGGCCAGTAGCAGCAATCCGCCTAGCAATGGGTTGGCGATACCCAGGCCGTGTACCAGAATCATCAGCACGGCGGCAGCTACGAAGCCACCGGCGGTAGCCACGTGGGTGTTGGAGATCATTTTGTCACGCCCTATCACATGGTGAAGATCCACCAGGTAACGGCGCGGCAGAGCCGCCAGCCCCTTGAAAAGATTGACCGGCGAGGGGCGACCCTGACGCCACAGGCGGATACGGCGCACGGCGCCGATCGCCGCCAGGGCCAGGGCGGTGAAGATTAATATCGGCAAGAGCGTTTCGAGCATGGTGCCTCCCTCCTTAGCCGTCAAAAGTCTTTGCAGATTCGCAGGGCGTCGTAGATGGCCGCATGGGTGTTACGCGGTGCCGTGCAGTCGCCCAGGCGGAACAGCAGGAAGCCCTCCCCCTCTTCGCCGCTCTCATCAACCAGGCAGGGTTGCGGCTGAATAGCGTAAAGCGCTTCCAGATCCACCTGCCCTTTGTTGCGGGACTGCTCTTTGAGGGCGTAGTAGAGCGCCTCATCGGGGCGCACGCCGTTCTCAACGACCACCTGATCGACCACACGCTCTTCCAGGGCACCGGTGTACTCATTTTCAAGCACCGCCACCAAGCCGTCGCCCTCGCGGTAAACCTTATGCAGCATCAGATCGGAGGTCATGATCACCTCTTTCTCGTAGAGGCTGCGGTAATAGGTGGGGAAGGTGGTGCCACCCACCGCCGCACCGGGTTTGATATCGTCGGTGACGATTTCCACCTTGGCGCCTTTGTCGGCGAGAAAATCTGCTGCAGAGACGCCGGAGAACTCACAGATGGCGTCATAAATCAGCACGTTTTTACCTGGCGCCACTTTGCCTGAGAGAATATCCCAAGTGCTGACTACCAAGCTCTCTTCGGCATTCTCCGAATAGCCCCACTCTGGGTGCTGGCTAAGGAAGGGCTGGCCGCCGGTGGCTAGCACGACGATATCCGGACGCAGGTCGAGCAGCGTCGCCTCATCGGCGCGGGTGCCCAGTCGCAGGTCGACTTTAAGACGCGCCAGCTCCAGCTGGAACCAGCGAGTGATACCGGCGATCTGGTCACGCTGAGGTGCCTGGGCGGCAATCGTGATCTGCCCGCCCAAGGCGTCAGAGGCCTCAAACAGAGTGACATCGTGACCGCGTTCAGCGGCGACGCGCGCCGCCTCCATGCCGCCGGGGCCACCGCCCACCACGACGATTTTGCGCTTGGCGCCCTCGGTTTTCTCAATGATGTGGGGCAGACCCATGTACTCCCGGGACGTGGCGGCGTTTTGGATACACAGCACATCAAGGCCCTGGTACTGGCGGTCGATGCAGTAGTTAGCGCCCACGCACTGCTTGATCTGATCGATCTGGCCCATCTTGATCTTGGCGATCAGGTGAGGGTCGGCAATATGTGCCCGGGTCATGCCCACCAGGTCTACGTAGCCGCCTTTGAGGATGCGCTGGGCCTGATTGGGGTCTTTAATGTTCTGGGCGTGGATCACCGGGACGTTCACCACTTCCTTGATCCCCGCCGCCAGGTGTAGGAAAGGCTCCGGCGGGTAGGACATATTGGGGATAACGTTGGCGAGGGTGTTGTGAGTGTCGCAGCCAGAGCCGATGACGCCGAAGAAATCCACCATGCCTGTTGCATCGTAGTAGGCGGCGATCTGTTTCATGTCGTCGTGGGAGAGACCGTCCGGATGGAACTCGTCGCCGCAGATACGCATGCCGACGCAGAAGTCATCCCCCACTTCGGCACGCACCGCCTTGAGCACTTCCATGCCGAAGCGCATACGGTTCTCGAAGCTGCCGCCCCACTCGTCCTCGCGTTTATTAACCCGCGGGCTCCAGAACTGATCGATCAGATGCTGGTGTACCGCGGAAAGCTCAACGCCGTCGAGCCCGCCTTCCTTTGCCCGGCGCGCTGCCTGCGCAAAGTCGCCGATGATCCGCCAGATATCCTCTTCCTCGATAGTCTTGCAGGTAGACCGGTGCACCGGCTCGCGGATACCGGAGGGCGATAGCAGCGTCGACCAGTCAAAACCGTCCCAACGGGAACGACGCCCCATGTGGGTGATCTGGATCATGATCTTGCCGCCATGCTTGTGCACGGCATCGGCTAGGTTCTGAAAGTGAGGAATGATGCGGTCGGTGGAAAGATTCACCGAACTCCACCAGCCCTGGGGGCTATCGATGGATACCACTGATGAGCCACCGCAGATACAAAGACCGCAGCCGCCCTTGGCCTTCTCTTCGTAGTACCTGACGTAGCGTTCCGTCGTCATGCCGCCGTCGGTGGCATGCACCTCGGCGTGCGCGGTACTTACTACGCGGTTGCGGATAGTCAGCTTGCCGATCTCGATCGGCTCGAAGATTGCGTCAAATGCCATGATGTTCTCTCCTCGTAGCCGGGTTAGCGGGCGGCATCAGTCAGCGGCTTAACGACGAAGATGCCAACGTCGCAGCCAGGCTCGGCCGCGCTTTGGGTCTGCTCGGCGACGGTACGCAGGTCGCTGCCGCGCGCGGCGAGGTTCTGGTCCATGGCGCCGGCGAACCAGCCGGTGAACATGTACTCCACTTTACGTCCCACCTTGCCCATCTGATAAACGAAGGCGCTATGTTCGAGGCGTACCTGAGCGGTGCCTGACTCAAGGTCAATCTGTTCAGTAATGAAAAGCCCCCAACCGCGCTGAGAGAGGCGCAGCATATAGTGTTCAAAGACGGCCTCCCCGCTAATGCCGTGTAGTTCGGCCTCTTTTTCGCACCAGTGCCAGGCGCTTTTGTAGCCTGCGTGATAGAGGATCTCAGCGTACTTCTCGGCACCCAGCGCCTCTTCGACGGCCACATGGTTGTTGATAAAGAAGTGTCGCGGCACATACAGCATGGGTAGGGCGTCGCTCGTCCAGACGCCGGTTTCGCTATCCACTTCGATGGGCAGTGCGGGGGCCAGTTTGGTCACGGTGGTATTCCTCAAAATCTTTGTTATGTCAGGTTATCGACGGGGCTCCCGGCGCCCCTCACTTCGGAGACAGCCGCCTGCGCTGAGTCAGGCGCCCCACACATCCTTGAGTACGCGCACCCAGTTCTCTCCCATTATTTTGCGCACCTGGGTCTCACTTAAGCCACGCTTGAGGAGTGCCTCGGTGAGATTGGGGAACTCGCCAATGGTGCGGATTCCTTTGGGATTGATGATCTTGCCAAAGTCAGTGAGGCGACGGGCGTAGCCCTTGTCATGGGTCAACCACTCGAAAAACTCTTGGCCATGCCCTTGGGTGAAATCAGTACCAATCCCGATGGCGTCTTCACCCACGATGTTCATGACGTACTCAATAGCTTCGCAGTAGTCTTCGATGGTTGAGTCAATGCCCTTTTTAAGGAACGGGGCGAACATAGTGACGCCAACAAAGCCGCCATGGTCGGCAATGAACTTGAGCTCTTGATCAGATTTATTGCGCGGATGCTCTTTAAGACCGGAGGGCAGGCAGTGGGAGTAGCAGACCGGCTTTTTGGACTCGAGGATGACTTCCTCAGAGGTTTTGGCGCCGACATGAGAGAGATCGCACATCATGCCAACACGGTTCATCTCAGCCACGATTTCGCGGCCAAAACCGGAGAGGCCGCCGTCGCGCTCGTAGCAGCCGGTACCCACCAGATTCTGAGTGTTGTAGCACATCTGCACGATGCCCACGCCCAGCTGCTTGAATATCTCGACATAGCCGATTTGATCCTCAAAGGCGTGGGCATTCTGGAAGCCGAAGATGATGCCGGTCTTGCCCTCTTCTTTCGCGCGCGTGATATCAGCGGTCGTGCGTACAGGGCGCACCAGATCGCTACACTCCGCCATCAATTGATTGGAGGCGACAATGTTATCGACCGTGGCCTGAAACCCTTCCCACACCGAAACGGTGCAGTTGGCGGCAGTAAGGCCGCCGCGCCGCATATCTTCAAGCAGCTCACGGTTCCATTTGGCGATGATCAGACCATCGATGACGATAGCATCGTCGTGCAGTTCAGAGGGGGTCATGGCTAAGCTCCAACATTGGTTAATGCAGCGAGCATAGCGCTGACGTTGGCTTAGACGGCGCTTGGAAACGACGGCGGAAATTCCAAAAGCGTCATTGTGTCGTAAACACGACAGCTACCCGCGCCATAAAAAACGTGCTGCCCGTCACCGAGCAGCACGTTTCAAGCACGTTTCAAATTAGTGATGACGCCGTGGGTATCAGCTTAATAGCCGCACGCTGGCAAAGGTGGGCTCGCCTTGGGCGTTTGCCAGAGCCTGGCGAGCGCACGAGGACGGCTCGTTGGCCGTCGGCTCTTCTCCCCAGCGCTTTATAAAAGGCGGCGATTTGCTGCTATTTCCCTGCCTGTCGTGGCTACCCAGGCGCTCATTCCTCGGCGGTACACCAAAGTATTCGCGGTAGCACTTGGAAAAATGGGGCGTGGAAACGAAACCGCAAACAGACGCAATCTCGATGATCGACAGCGGCGTTTGCTTGAGCAATTGCCGCGCACGCACCAGCCGCAGCTTGAGATAATAGCGAGACGGTGAGCAAAGCAGGTAGCGTTGGAATAATCGCTCTAACTGACGGCGCGACACATTCACATAGCTTGCCAGTTCATCGAGCTCGATGGGTTCTTCCAGGTTGGATTCCATCAAGGCAACGATTTCCAACAGCTTGGGCTGAGTAGTACCCAGCACGTGCTTAAGAGGAACACGTTGCTGATCATGTTCGTTACGCACGCGCTCGTAGATAAACATTTCAGAAATGCCTGCCGAAAGCTCACGGCCATGGTCATGCGTAATCAGGTTGAGCATCATATCGAGCGGCGCGGTGCCGCCCGAAGCGGTGAATCGATCCCGGTCGATAGAGAAGAGATAGGTCGTCAGGATAACGTTCGGGAACGCTTCCTGCATGGAAGCCAAACACTCCCAATGGATACTGGCTTCATAATGATCAAGCAACCCCGCCTGGCCCAATGCCCAACTGCCCGTACAGACCGAGCCTAACCGCCTTAGCTTACGCGATTGCGACTGAAGCCAGCGCACATGCTCACGGGTAACGCTGTGCTGCGGGCCTACTCCGCCGCAAACGACCACCCACTCCAATGACAGCGGCGCGTGCATGGAGGCATCAGGCGTCACCTGCACCCCATCGCTGGCACGCACCGGCAAACCATCTTGTGTCAGGGTGTACCAGCGATACAGTTCACTGCCAGCCAGTTGATTGGCCATCCGCAAGGGCTCTATTGCCGACGCCAGGGAAATCAGTGTGAAGTTATCTAACAGTAGAAAGCCAAGGGTCTGCGGTTCGCCGACACGTTTGGGATTTACTGCCGGGTTTGTTGCTTGATTTGAAGTCATCGTTTTACCCTCCGTCACCTTTAGAGCATTATATTTTTTCTTGTTAGCGTAGGTGTCGCTGGCGCCTTTTAGTTGCCCTTTACTGCGTTAGACTTTCACACGTGCAGGGACGGCATTGCTCTTTGGTCGTATATTGGCACGAACAGGGCGGATAGCGACAAAACTATCGCGTAGATCTAAGTTTTTGTCGCAAATGAAACGCTAGAGGTCGTTCCCAAAACCAATGGTCAGTGACAATCTGTTTCAAGAAGGAAGCGCCGTTATCGTTGCGCTGACTTTGAGTAAGGATCAAGGTTATGTCAGCAAAGCTACGGCCCAACCATCCTGATTCATCAGAATACTGCCGACCAGTCCCGGGGGCGCCTAGGTTGTGCATACCCTCCAGCATAGTGTGCCCACTGACTGTACAATCACTATATTCCGCAGCAGGCACTGCGCCAACGATTGCCGATGACAGCGATGAAAGAAGAGCAGACTAAACGTTCGTGTTATTTACTCAATAGGTAACTAATCACACAAATACCGACAACTAATGAGAAAAAGCTTAATGTCTATAAAAAAAGTGGCGATATTTGTTGATATTCAAAATGTCTACTACACCTCACGCCAAGCCTACGGCAAGAACTTTGATTATAATAAATTTTGGGCACAAGCAACCGCCAATAGAGAAGTGGTGCAAGCTTTTTGCTACGCCATCGACAGAGGCGACCAAAAGCAAAGGGAATTCCAAACTATACTCAGAGCTATTGGTTTTAACGTAAAGTTGAAGCCTTTTATTCAACGCTCAGATGGTTCTGCGAAGGGTGATTGGGATGTAGGTATTGCGCTAGATGCCATGGAGTATGCGGAGCAGGCGGACGTTATTGTGCTCGTATCCGGCGATGGAGACTTTGATCTTTTAGTCAAAAAAATACGCGTTAAGTACGGTACAAAAGTTGAAGTGTATGGCGTCCCTCAGCTTACTGCAGCTTCTTTAATTAATGAAGCCAATGAGTTTGTCGCAATAGATAAGTCGCTTTTGCTAGATTAATTAAACATTAATACCTAACAGCATACTCAATAATGACCTAGCTACTGCTATTTCATGCTGATGTTTCATGAGCATTCACTGATCTTACTTATGTGCGTTTGTAAAAATAATCAACTCCCAAGCAGAAGAAAAAGTTCTACAGTTATTCAACAATAACTCTACAGTTTAATTGCCATTTGTAACCATATCGACTAGGTTAGTTACAACGGGTGCGCTAATAACTTTTCTAATGCTGGCTGATTCAATCGCTCCTGAACACTTCTGACTGTGGCTCAGCTCACTTGGTGCGCTCCAATCTCAGCACAGTCAGTTTGGGTCAACCAGCAAGGAGGACATCGAATGTCGATTACATCAGAAAAGCAATTACCCGAAGCAGTAGCGTCTTGGCGTGATCCGCAAATGGACTCGGTCAAAGGCACCGAGACTCCCAAAGACCCCAATAAAGGCTATATCGCCTTGCTTGGCTGGAGTGTCAACGCGATCAAGGCTGCGCAGAAATTTGACCGTCGATATATCGTTGTTGCTCCTGAATGGGCCGCGGATTTCTGCACCGCGAACAACATTCCTTTTCTTCCGTGGGACTTTATCCGGCTAAACGACCGCTCCATGGAAATCGCCGAAAAGCTAAAAGAAGAAGGCGTCGATATCGCCATCCCACTGTTTGAAGAAACCGTTGAATGGTCCGGTGCGATCAACTCGGTTCTTCTCGACAGTCCTCGTATGTTCGGCCAGTCCATTCTGTTCCGTGACAAGGCGTTAATGAAGCGTCGTGCCCAGCTTGGCGGTATTCGCGTCGGCATTTTCGAAGAGGCGCATGAGAAAGAAGACATCGTTCGCTTCATGAAGCGCGTCAACCAAACGCTGCTTAAGCTTGATGGCGACCCGGATGACCCGATTCACGTCAAGGCATTCGACAAAGCCGGTTGCCTCGGTCACCGAATGATTCGCAAGATCGAAGAGATCGACAACATTCCGGACGAAGAATACCCCCTGCTAATGGAAAGCCATCTGGATGGCTGGGAGTTCGCCGTTGAGGCCTGGATACACGATGGCAAAATCCAGTTCCTGAATATTTCAGAATACGTAACGTTGGGCTATTCGGTATTCGTACCCGCGACGGCGGAACTCGAGAGCTGGCGCACCGCGATCACTAAACAGATCGAACTGCTGATCAAAACGTTCGACATTCAGTTTGGCTTGATTCACCCCGAGTACTTCGTCACAGCTGATGGTGAGATGTACTTTGGCGAGGTTGCCTACCGCCCACCCGGCTTCAAAGCTTTCGAGCTGATTGAAAAAGCCTACGGGTTTAACGCCTATCAAGCATCGATGCTCGTGTTTGATCCGAAAAGCACAAAAGAGGAAGTGGCAGCGTTCTTCCCCCGTGAAGTGGTCGATGCGAAAGGCTACGCTGGTTGCTTTGGTGTGTACCCACGCCGCCGGGTGGTCAGCAAGCTGGAAATGCCCAAAGAAACGATTGAGCATCCCTATTTCGAGTCCCACGAACTGGTCGCGCCCGCAGAAGAAACCGTTCCTGACCGCTCAGCCTTCGGGACACACTGGGGCCTGCTCTTCTTCTTTGGAGACGACCCCATCAAAATGCGCGATCTATTGAAAGCGCAGGAAGATCTGGATTTCTACGTCTAAAAAGCTTCAAAACAACAGGTTTCATTATGGGCGCCCTATCTGCAATCGTTGCTGATAGGGCGCCCTTTTTTTACCCACACTAGCTCTTTCAGCATTGAGGTTTGGTTCTCCTCTTGGCTAAGGCCGGTATACTCGCTTGATTTATTGATGAGAGATGCGATGCGCCCACGACTCCTGTTGTGCCTATTATTCCTGCTCCCCCTGGTACTGCTGTCCGGCTGCGATGAAACGCCTACCGGGCGCTCCCAACTGACATTGGTACCAGAAAATTTAATGACACAGATGGGCGAGGATACCTTCGACCAACTACGCCGTGCCCAGCCAGTGCCACGTGACGCAGCCGCTAACCGCCAGGTAGCGTGCGTGGCTCAGGAAATAATAGCCGCCACCGAGGCCATTTACCCGGCTGACGAGTTACCGGAGTCCTGGGAAGTTGTCGTTTTTGAAGATGATTCTCCCAACGCTTTCGCCCTACCAGGCGGACGCATCGGCGTGCATACCGGCCTACTCCAAGTCGCCGAGACGCCTGACCAACTGGCGGCGGTGATCGGCCATGAAGTTGGTCATGTGCTGGCTGACCATGGCAATGAACGCCTTACTCAGCAGCTTGGCATTAAGGCCGGGATGCTAGTAGTAGGATTGTTAGGCGAGGGAGACATGGGACAGCAGCAGTTAATGCAGGCATTGGGCCTCGGCGCCCAGCTCGGCATCACCCTGCCGTTCAGCCGCGCCCACGAGGAAGAAGCCGACCTGATGGGGCTGGCGATCATGGCGCAAGCAGGGTTCAACCCACAAGAAAGCGTGGCACTGTGGCGCAACATGGCGGCGGCTGGTGGCGGTCAGCCTCCTGAATTTCTTTCTACGCATCCCGCTCATGAGTCGCGCATTACGGCATTACAACAAGCAATGGAAGAAGCCGTGGCAAGCTATCGCACGGTCGCCCCGGCTGATTGTTCTGGATAGGTAATTATCAGGCAAATAGGAGATGTCTGCGATGTGAGTAAGCATTACTAGCTGCTCTACGCAGAACCGCTTGTGGTCAATGATAACCCCACGTCACTCTCTTGGTAATTTGGATTCGCCCTGCCTACTCTTTGTCAGTGAACTCTCTCATGAGCGGCATATTCAAGCCCATGCCTAGTCCGCCCACAATTGATCTCTTATGGTAGCCATCGATGAACCAGCCGTTGCAAAACCTCGAACAACTGCTTGATCGAGTAGGCGAGTTGTCACGTCATAACGATCGCGTCTCAATCGAGATGGTCGTCGAATCGATTGGCAGCCGTTCTTTTGGGCCGCTGTTGATGCTGATTGGCATCACGCTATTTTCGCCGCTCAGTGGTGTACCTGGCATGTCGTTCTTCATGGGGTTGTTCGTATTGCTGGTAGCCGTACAGATGCTGATCGGTCGGAAAAAATTTTGGTTGCCCCATTTCATTCTCGACCGCTCAGTTGAGCATAACAAACTGCAGAAAGCGCTCGACTGGCTCAACAAGCCAGCGCGGGGCATAGACCGCGTTCTTAAACCACGATTAACGTTCCTAGTACATAGAGGGGGCAGCTATGGCATTGCCGTGCTGTGTGTCATCGTCGGTCTGTGTATGCCGATCATGGAACTGGTGCCCTTTTCTTCTTCGGCTGCCGGGCTGGCGTTGCTGGCACTAGGGCTTTCACTGGTGGTCCACGACGGGTTACTCGCCCTATTGGCGTTTGTTATTTTCGGCGCCACGTTTACGCTTATCGCTACCAACTTACTGTGATTCGTTCCCCTCGCGGAGGCGCTCGATGGAGGCGTTTCCCTGCTTCGCCAAGGTCGCCAGGCGGTCGATTTGTTCATCCAGCCGCGGCAAAGCCTCCTGTCGATAGCTTGAGAGATCATCAATCGCGCCCATCACCTCGCTGAAAGCTTCCTCAAGCACTTGCATATCAAGCATCGCTCCGGATGCTCGCTTCTGGATATCGACCCCTTGCTGGCGCAGTGCCTTGGCGGTTCCGCCAATCATCTGTGAGGTGGTGGTGTTAAGGGCTTCGATGCGGTCCAGCACCAGGCGCTGATTGGCCATCGCCATGGCGACGGTCACCGCCACGGTAAGGGCTGAAACAGTGACGTTAATGGCTCTGTCTACGCCACGCATCAATTCCCGGTTATTGCGGATGATGACTTCTAGCGCCAGCACGCCCTGCTGACTCACTGCCAGTTGCTGTTGGAGGTCGACAATACGCTGGCGCAGGGGAAAGAGCAGCTCCTCCTCAAGGAAGTGACGCCGCGGATCATCGGCATCGCGAGCGGCGATCTCGTCCTGCAGGCGGCTATCAATCAAACGGCCCAGCGCAATTTGGCGGTTCAACTCAGCAAGGATTTTATTTAAAGCCTGCTGGTCATCGCTCAGGGTAACGTTGTCACGATGTAGCATATCGCGACCGCCTTTCAACTCCTCGATAATCGCGTCTAGCGCCTGTTGAGCATTTTCGAACTTCTGAAAGTAGCGTTGCAGGCGGCTGTCAACGCCAGGAATGAGCGCCATAACACGATCCAGCGCGCTCGGCGCTAGGCGATGGCGAGCGGGATCGAGGCCTTCCATGCGCTCGCGCAGATCAACCAGCGCCTTAGCGACTGGACCACCTTCATCGCCCTGATGAGCCAACTGACGCAGCGGTGTTTGCAGCATGGCACTGCGATGCGCGGCCTGCTGCTGCAACTCAAGCCCCATCTCGTCTACAGCACGGCGCTGGCGAGCGATAGATGCCTCGTCATTCTCGGCGAGGATATCCTCGACAAAGCGGCCAGCCATCGCCTCAAGCTCAGGGTCGATGGCACGCTCATCGGGGTCGACCGAATCTTCCTGGTTAGCCCCCAGCTGACTGGCAATCTCGGCCACCGGCGGCAGGGAGAGGCGACGCTTGTCATCGGGTTGCTGAGCCATAAACATCTCCTGAGTAATTGAAAGAAACCGTTGTGAAGACCGCATGGCACCATTGGCACTGAACCATTAACACAGAACCATTTACCCAGAACCATTTACCCAGAACTTACGGCACAGCAGCACCGTCAGCTGGATTAATTAATCCTTGCGCGTATAACGATCCGCGCCTTCGACGAAGCGGCGTAGATCCTCCAGTGCCTTCTCGGTGGTAACCGACGCCTGTGGGCGCGCTGTTTCGATACGCGCCATGGAAACAGCAGTATCGTCGAGCACGGTCAGGGCCGATTCAATACGGGCGGTAAGTTTATTCAGCCGATGCTCGGTCTCTACCAGTAGATCCAGGCGCCGCACCAGGGCGGCGCGCTCCTCCTCGCCCAACTGTTTGCCCTCTTGGGCCAGGCGGCTGCGCACGTAATTACCGTCTACGCTAACCACCCCTCGCGCCTGGGACGCCATAGATATCAGCGTATCCACCGCGCCGAGACACACCTGCGTGACCAGGCCACGCGAGCGCTCGAAAGCCAACTCGCCTGTGTGGAATCGGCCGCTCAGCACGTCCATCACATGCCGATAGCGGCTATAGAGGCGATCCGCCTGAATGGCGAGATCGGGGCGATGCACGTCGAGCAGGCTCTGCTTGGCCCGGCACATGGCGAGTACAAGATCATCGGCCCCCTCTGGCGGCCGACCAGGGTCGAGTACTGACACGCCAGCCTCATAGGCCTTGCGCTCCTCTTGGGCACGGCGCTTACGTACCGCGGCCACTCGTTGAGCTTCCTGGCGGCGCTCGCGGCGTCGGGCCAGCCAGCCGCGCAGTGTTCGCTCGACTGGCAGCGCCACAGGAATAGCGACAATACCCACCAGCCAGCCAAAAAGGCTGGGGCTGAAACCGCCCCATAGAGAGGTCAGCCACATCAGCATGCTGATAAAAGGAACCAGCAAACAATAGCGGAAGATGACCTGCAGACGGCTGGGAGCCAGCACCGGAAGCGCCAGACCAGGGTTGAAAAGGCCGACCAATAGCCAGGGCAGGCAGGTCATAAACAGGCCATAGGAAAATCCCTGCAGGAATCCCAACATTGATACGGCTATCCTTCATTCATGAAACGCAAACACCAAGTGTAGAGTAACTGAGATGGCCCGCTCAGCACCAGTTGGGCACACGCTAGTGACTTTCTGAAGCCGGCCGATATCACTTCTCTTGAGTGCTTTGATCAGCGCGGATGAAGCATGCTGCCAAACACCTTCTATCCCGAACAGCAGCCTATGGAGAAGAGGTACTCTACTTCGCCCAGCTTGGCGTAATCGACCGACAACTCCTACGTTGTTTTAAGGACGGTTGTAAAACGGGTTATAAAAACTGGCTGTAAAGACTCAGGGAGACGTAACGATGGATGCACTTGCGCGAAAGCTGGGCCTCAAGACGGATCCCACTATTTTTTTCACATCGGCTGGGATCATGATTCTTTTCCTTTTGGCGCTGTTGATTGCGCCAGGCCCTATAGGGGAAGCCTTCGGCGCGGGGCGGCAATGGATCGTTACTAACCTTGGCTGGTTTTTTATTTTTGGGGTCACAAGCTGGGTGGCGTTTCTACTGTGGGTGGCAATAAGCCGTTTCGGGGCAATACGCTTAGGTGGCAATGATGCGAAACCGGCCTATACCAACGCCTCCTGGTTCGCCATGCTGTTCGCTGGCGGTATCGGCACGGTGCTGATGTTCTGGGGCGTGGCCGAGCCGATATCCCACTTCGCAACGCCGCCACGGCCGGGTGTCGAGCCCTTCTCGGTGGCCGCCGCCGATGATGCCATGAGCTTTTCGATCTACCATTTGGGCCTGCATACCTGGGCAATCTTCGCCATGCCGGGGTTGGCGTTCGCGTACTTTATCTACCGTTACAACCTGCCGATGCGTTTCAGCTCGGTCTTCTTTCCACTGCTGGGCGAACGTATTCACGGCCCTATCGGCAAAACCCTGGATATCTTTGCCGTGCTCGGCACGTTGTTTGGCGTGGCGGTGTCTGTCGGCCTGGGCACCCAGCAGATCAATGCGGGGCTTACGGAACTGTTTGGTGTTCCAGACGCGGTGCTGCCCAAGGTGGTGATCATCGCCGTCCTGACCACCGTTGCCGTGGGGTCGATCATCGCGGGGTTGGATTCAGGGGTGAAGCGGCTCTCTAATATCAATATCGGGATGGCCGTTGGCCTGTTGCTGTTTGTGCTGTTTACCGGCTCAACCGTTTTCCTGTTACGTGCCGTTGTCGAAACCTTTGGCCTCTATATAACGAATCTACTGCCCATGGCGTTTTGGAATGACACGCTGGCACGCTACTCCAGCGAAGGCGGCGCCTGGGGATGGCAAGGCAGTTGGACGGTGTTCTACTGGGCCTGGACCGTCACTTGGTCGCCGTTTATCGGTATATTCGTAGCGCGGATTTCCCGCGGTCGGACTATCCGCGAGTTCGTGCTCGGCGTGTTGTTCGCCCCCTCAATTTTTACGCTGATCTGGTTCGCGATCTTCGGCTGGTCGGCGATGGAGATTGACGGCATCGGGCCCGTGGCGCGGGCAGCTCTAGGTGATCAAGCCGGTACTTTATCCGCCGCCGTAGCCGAAAGCATCCCGCTCGCCATGTTTGCGTTTTTCGATAACTTCCCCGCCGCGACCTTAATTCAAGGCTTGGCGGTGGTAATCGTCGCCATCTTCTTCGCCACCTCATCGGACTCCGCCTCCCTGGTCGTCGATATGCTGTGTACCGGCAGCGCAGACCCAGGACCCTGGCATCAGCGCGTTTTCTGGGGCGTCTCCGAAGGCATGCTGGCCGCCATGCTTATCGTGCTGGCAGGCGATGCCGGGCTGACCGCACTGCAGGAGGTGATCACCGTCGTCGGCCTGCCGATGTTTATTCTGGTGTTTATCATGATGTTCGCCCTGTACCGCGGCCTTTCCCATGAGGATCTGAGCGAAATTAAGGTAGGCACTCCACCCAAGCAGGAAGAGCTAAAGCCGGAGGATTAGGTGGTATAAATTAGGGGCTCTGAACCTGACATTCGATACCGCCGTACCGCATGGGCCGGAGCAACTGTTAGAAGGCCCTATTAAACTGCCCTCGATAATTCTTGACGACAATGAAGGTTAACGTCGCTTAGCTCGGATATACAGGTTCGAATAAACATGACCAAATAAATAAACGGCCTTATTGACAGGCGTGACTATACTGTGATTTGAGACTGGAGAAATGTCCTAATGCGGCCACTGTGAGGCATATGGCTAATCCCCAGCCACATTGTCTTCCTCACTACCCCGTTCGGCGGTGCCTTCTGCGCACCGTCGAGCCCACTTAACGGTGCTCGTCATGAGCCAGCTTACGTCAACCGCAATCAAGGAGTTCAAGACCGGTTTCGCAGGAAGTGTCCTTCTTCCTGATAACCCTCAATACGACGAAGTGCGCCAGATATGGAACGCCATGATTGATCGCAGGCCTTCCATGGTGGCTCGCTGCACGTCACCTGCCGATGTCGTTCACGCCCTGAACTTCGTACGCCAACACAACGTGCCTTTCTCCCTTCGTGGTGGTGGGCACAACATTGCCTTCGCCTATGGCGCGAGCTATGAGCGACTGATGGCAATCAAGAAACAGTACGACCTGGAAAATCTCTTCCGTATCAACCAGAACATCAGACCCGCCTGAGCTTTCCTCTGATCAACAGCGTGGTGACGATTTACTCGGAGGGCTCCAGATGACCAAAACGCCCGCTGGCCGGATCGGTAGCCTGATCACCTGAGAGTATTAACATCCGCTAGTGTGCTATGCCCTTTATATCCAGGCCATGGAAATCTTCATCAATTCGAGCTGGGAATCAAGCGACAACTGCCTAGCTACGCTTCGCCACATTGCCAAAGCAATATTGACAACGTCAACTTATAACTATAAAACAACACTCTTTAGTTTTAATGGTTCGCTTAATACATTACGGCCGCTTATAAAATTTACATTTATATAATCTCAAATATTATTTTATTAAATTGAACACTCCTAGCTTTCTGCATAGTAATTTGATTCACAAGAGACCTTAAATCGTTTAATAACCGTTTAACAGCTATTGAGAAATTATTGCTTAAAACCGGCCGCTATCAAACTTTAGTCTTATTTTTATATAATTTTCTCATATACAGAACACGCATAGGCTATGCACAGAAGAGTGCTGCCAGTTAAATATTCCAACGCTCTGGCCAGCCAATACTCTGTTGAATAACGATGATGATATGCCCTATGCCCTACGTTCACGATACGTTGACACGACTTAATAAAAGCAGCCCTGCACAGTCGGAATTTTATCAAGCCACCGAAGAAGTGCTCGAATGCCTACGCCCGCTAATCGAGCAGAGTGATTATTACCACCAACACAGCATTATTGAGCGGATAGTCGAGCCCGAACGACAAATTATGTTCCGCATAAGCTGGGTAGATGATGCTGGCAGCGTGCGGGTCAATAAAGGCTATCGCGTACAGTTCAACTCTGCCCTTGGCCCTTACAAGGGTGGCTTACGCTTCCACCCCAGTGTTACCTCAGGCACCATAAAATTTCTCGGCTTTGAGCAAATCTTCAAAAATGCGTTAACCGGTTTGCCAATCGGCGGTGGGAAAGGCGGCTCCGATTTTGACCCGAAAGGAAAATCAGATAACGAGATTATGCGCTTTTGTCAGGCGTTCATGAGCGAGCTATACCGTCATATTGGCCCCAACTGCGATGTGCCTGCTGGTGACATCGGCGTAGGTACGCGGGAGATTGGCTTTCTCTTTGGCCAGTACAAGCGACTCACCGGCCACTATGAAGGCGTGCTAACAGGAAAAGGGCTTAACTGGGGAGGCTCGCTGGGCCGTAAAGAGGCCACTGGCTACGGGGCGGTGTACTTTGCGCAAAACATGCTGGCTGCCCGTGGAGATGAGCTTCGTGGCAAAGCATGCCTCGTTTCCGGCGCGGGCAATGTAGCGATTTATACCATTGAGAAACTGTACGAGCTGGGCGCTAAACCGATCACCTGCAGCGATTCACGTGGCACTATCCACGATAAAAACGGCATTGATTTAGGCTTACTCAAACGGCTCAAAGAAGTGCAACGCACCTCTTTAGAAGACTACCTGCATGAGTACCCTGACGCGCACTACATTTCTGTACGTGACTATCCCCTAGATGGGCATTCCGTATGGCATATTCAAGCCGATGCAGCCTTCCCTTGTGCGACACAAAATGAGCTGACCGCAAGTGATGCGGAAACCCTGCTCGCTAATGGCATCACATGTATTAGTGAAGGGGCCAACATGCCCTCTACCAAAGAGGCCGTCGACCTGTTTCTAAACGCTAAAATCGCCTATGGGCCTGGCAAAGCCGCCAATGCAGGCGGCGTCGCTACCAGCCAGTTAGAGATGGCGCAAAACAGCAGCATGGAGCAGTGGTCCCTGGAGAAAGTTGACCAGAAATTAAAACAGATTATGACCAATATCCACCGTCAGTGCGCTGACACAGCCGACGAATTTGGTGATAAAACCAATTTGGTACTAGGCGCCAATATTACAGGCTTCAGAAAGGTGGCTGATGCCATGATTGAACAAGGTGTCACCTGATCGTCTTTATTTTATAAATCGCTTATACTGTAAAAAGTATGCAGTCCTTCCTTTATTGGGGAAGGGCTGTTTTTTATTGGTTTAAACTTATTGCTTTAAGGAGAGTCATCATGGGACCACGTCCTGCTATTATTATTAATCGTCTTGATGCCGAACGCCTCCAGCGCTTGATCGACAATGCATCCGATAAAGATATGGCCGTAGCTCAGCTACTTGAGGAAGAGTTATCACGAGGTGAGGTCTGCGACCCCGAAGATATACCGGATGACGTGGTCAGCATGAATAGTCAGGTTCGCTTCACCGACCTCACTCGTGGGCTTAAGATGATTCGAACCTTGGTTTACCCGCACTCCCTGGAAAGCGTAGCGGACGGCATTTCGGTGATGGCGCCCATTGGCGCGGCTTTGATCGGCCTCAAGGTGGGCGACATCATCGAATGGCCATTACCCAACAATACCGAAACACGGCTGCGTATCGATGCCATTTATTGGCAGCCCGAACGCGAAAAGCAGTTCCACCGATAAGCCGCGCTAGAGAGTCCGCTAGTATCGGATAGAGAGAACTTCGCGGTGTTAGTGAAAAACTTATAAAGTATGGAAAATTGAAATTGATGGCATCACTAATGCGTGATGCCAATGGGTTATAGAAAAAAAGTGCGTTTACTTGAACAAAAAAATATTAATAAAAATTAAACAAGCATAGTGAATCGTTGATTAACGGTCATCAACCATTATCTGTTCAGCACCAAGGCCGTGTTGTCCGGCACGCTATCTGCGTGATAACTCGCTACACTTTGTCACACGGACCTCAACGCAATGATTAGGCTTTATAGGTTGCTTTTGTACCGGACACAATAGGTTCGCCATCTTCATCCAGCAATTGGTGGTCATAGGCGGCCTGAAGGCCGGTATCCTCCACCGGTAGCGGCTCTTCCTCCTCGGCCCAGTAGTCAATGTGGCCTGGATAGAGTGGCGATAAAAACGCCACCAGGATACCGATCACGGCGAAGATCGCAAAGGCGTCCGCATAGCCCAATCCATCGACCAGCACACCGACCACCGGAGAACCCACTGCCTGCCCAAGCGCACAGGCCATAAAGGGCAGCACCGGCCCCATCGACAGTCGCCCCGGCAGTAACCGGATGCCTGTCATCAAGTACAGCCCCGTTAAGCTCATATAGGCAAGCCCGAAAACCATCGCGGAAAACATCGCCAGCGCTAGCTGGCTTGGGCTAGCGGCCAGTAACACCAGGCTTGAAGAGAGCATCATCAACATCAATGCCTGGGTGATGGGTGGGTTATTGCGGTCGGCGAGATCACTCACTACGGCACCACCGAGCCCGGCGATGCCGACCGCAAACCATAGCCAGCCAGTGTGACCAGGGGGCAGCGCGCCAAGGGTAACCACTAGATCAGGCGCGAAAAGCCAGTAAGGAGAAGAAACGAAGCCCATGGCGAAGGCGAACAACGAGAGTCGGGTGAGCCGCGACCATTGCAACCGGGTGATTGGTGGCGGCGATGCAGCGTTGGTTGGCATTACTCTTGATACCGAAGGGATAAAGTACCATGCCGCCACCACTCCCATGCCGGTCAGAACGGCAAAGAGCGTATAGGTCAGGCGCCATGCATCAGCGAGGAACACGACCGTCGGTACCGCCACGATAATCCCGACGCTGGTACCTGCGTTCATGATCGAACTGACTCGCCCGTGCATCGTCCGGCTCACCAGTGCCTGCATAGCGGCGGTCAGCGCGGGCATCATCAAGCCGGTGCAGATCCCGCAGATAAACACCCCCACCCCGAGCGAGAGTGCGTCTGAGGCCTGACTGATCAGCCCCAGGCCAGCAACCCCGAAACCACCCGAGAGCACTGCCAGGTTACGCGCCCCTAGACGATGCGCGGCAAGCGGCGCGACCAGTGTAGCGAGCACGAAACTGATAAACGGCAGCGCCCCGATGACCCCGATAAGGTAGGGTGTGAGCGCCAGCTCGGCGCTGATGGAAGGCACAAACAGGCCAAATGCAAAGCGCGCTAGCCCATAACTAATGGCGACCAAGGCGGCACCGAAGATGGCAAATCCCATGTTCGACAAGGTTTTCATACTGATCCTCCACAACCGCGAGCTGCATAAATAGACGTCCGCCTAGCTCATTGTCATAGCAACCGCCGTGATGAGCAATGCAGGGGGGCATTTGAGGCAGTAGTTGTCGAGATAATGGCTATCGCCCTTCTTCACGATTGTTTTATAGTCGAGGAACGCTAACCGGATTATCCCAGTCTATGGCCATTGACCTGCAAGCGCTCTACCCCAAACTGATTCACCTGATGCTGGACACTGTCTTCGTGGTGGATAAAGACAACCAGATCATCTTTGTGAGTGATGCCTGTGAGTCATTGCTCGGATACCTTCCGCACGAGTTGACCGGCACTCTGATCACCCACTACATGCATCCCGACGATTTAGCGACCACACGGGACTCCATTGTGCGAGTGATGGACGGAAAGCCCCACGTCGATTTCCGCAACCGCTATGTCCGTAAAGATGGCGCTATCGTCCACATCCTGTGGTCTGCCCGCTGGTACGAGGAAGAGGGCGTGCGAGTAGGTGTCGCAAGAAACGTCACAGCGCTTATGCAGGCCGAAGAGGAGTTACGTTACCTCGCCCACCATGACCCTCTGACCCATCTAACCAACCGAGCACTCTTTTACGACCGCCTTGCCACAGCCCTGAGTACGGCCCACCGCTACCAGAGCAACCTAGCGCTGCTGTTCCTGGATCTTAATGACTTCAAAGGCATCAATGACGTTTATGGACATGCGGTGGGTGACCGTGTGCTCTGCACAGTAGCCAGACGGCTGGAAGGCTGTGTACGCGAGACAGATACCGTGGCCCGCATGGGCGGTGATGAGTTCACGGTGTTGTTAACGGACATCCAGTCGGCGCACGCTGTCACAGAAAAGGTAGAGCAAATCCTCACCGTTATGAACGCACCGCTAGGCGCTGAATTCGGCGAAGTCAGAATGCCATCCTGCAGCATCGGCTTAGCCTGCTACCCCACCGACGGCGAAGACGCCGACACCCTACTGAGCCATGCAGATAGCCATATGTATCAGGTGAAAAGGCGCGGGCGCTAATGGACAAGGAAATAACGCGCTTGGGGATTGATTTATCCTTTATGCTGGAGAGTTTAATCATCACTTCCACGTTGGGTACTAGTGCCCGCTATTGCTATCCTGGCGTTCGTCGGCGTTTATCAGTTGCACTCTGATCTATTT
This sequence comes from Halomonas sp. MES3-P3E, assembly GCF_002836035.1. Lineage (NCBI taxonomy): Bacteria > Pseudomonadati > Pseudomonadota > Gammaproteobacteria > Oceanospirillales > Halomonadaceae > Halomonas > Halomonas sp. MES3-P3E. The sequence continues at coordinate 66,653 of NZ_PJBT01000014.1, forward strand.
GCTATTTACTTGATGCTGGTCATCGGCGTGTTTGGGTATTTACTGCGTAAGCTGGGCTTCTCTCTGGCGCCAGTGGTTCTCGGCTATGTACTGGGTGGGTTGATGGAGCAGAACCTTCGTCGAGCACTCTCTATCAGCGGCGGCGACGTCGGGATCCTATGGCAATCGGGTATCTCACTGGGGCTGTGGGTTGCGGCGGTATTACTATTGGTGCTTCGCTGGTTGGTACCGAAGCTATTGGCTGCCCGCAAGCTAAGCGCTGATTAACGGCGCTTCTGGTCCGACTCCGACAATGAATAGATAGCTAGCCCTGGCCCGTGATAACGATCGCCAGGGCTTTTATTTGCAAACCTGTGATATTGAACACGATGCGAGCAATACACTTGGCCCCCTTAGGCCGTTTCTTACCAACACTGGCACTCGGGCTTATCGGGGGCGGGTTGGCTTATTGGTTACAATTGCCGCTTCCCTGGCTATTAGGGGCTATGATCGCGACCACGGCGGCCTCCCTGGCAGGCGTACCGATGAGGTCGCCGGGCAAGGGCCGCCAGGGCGTGTTGGTCGTCATTGGGGTCATGCTCGGTTCAGCGTTCACCGCCGACATGACCGGAGATGCAACACGGTGGGGGATCAGCTTGGCGATTATGCTGATCGCTACGGCGGTGATGATGACTTTCTCGGTGTGGTTTTCCCGCCGCGTGGCGGGGCACTCCTGGGAAACTGCGCTTTACGCGGGCGTGCCTGGCGGGGTTTCCACCGTCACCGGGATGGCGCTCTCTTCAGGGGCTGATTTGCGGATCATCGGCATTACCCATGCTGTGCGCATATTGGTTCTGCTGGCGGCCATCCCGCCTGTTTTGCAGTTTATCGGCCATGTCGACATTAGCAGCACCGCGCCCGCCTTATCGCAGTGGTTATGGATGCCCTCCTCCACTGATATCGCGTGGCTGCTGGCGGCTGGCATTGTCGGCATGTGGCTGGGTAAGCGCCTTCGCCTACCTAGCCCGCTGCTATTTGGCCCGGCCCTTGTCTCAGCAGCGCTGCACTTCTCGGGCCTCACGCATGCTGCCGTCCCGCCTGTGATCATTGCGCTAGCACAGGTGGTCATCGGCATTTCCGTTGGTGTGCGCTTTGCGGGTGCCCCGATTGCCGAGGTGGGGATGGCCATGCTGATGGCGGTCATTCAGGCCCTGGTACTGTTACTGCTGGCGATTTTAGCCGCCTGGGCAGGGCATTTACTCACCGGTTACTCTGCCGCGGCGGCGCTGCTTGCCTACATGCCAGGCGGAGCCCCAGAGCTAAGCCTGGTCGCACTGAGCTTAGGTATCGATCCCGCCTTCGTTACCACTCACCACCTACTACGCATCACGCTACTGGTGTTGTTGCTGCCTTTATTGCTCCGGCGAATGGTTTCAAACGCCTAGCTATCATTTTGTGGTTTTGTGAATCAGGACACAGTGGCTAAATAGTCTGAGAAGTAAAACTGACAAGGTTAAGTGCTATTCCATGACTACAGCGAAGGTATGCCTCCTAATGCCTTCGCCAAATAACTAGCTGTAAAGCCAAATACAGTGGCCCTTGGACGCTAAACCGGGCTGCTACGGACTGCTATTGAGAACAGGCTGAGGTCGATTGAGCAAGCGGTCATATTCATCCTTGCCCACCGCATAGCACTCGCAGACCCGTTCCTCTAACCCCTGCCGGTCAAGGATCTTGATATGGCCACGGTGGTAGGAGATCAGCCCAGCTCTCTGGAGCTTACCCGCCGACTCGGTGACTCCCTCGCGGCGCACCCCCAGCATATTGGCCATTAACTCTTGGGTCATGACCAATTCGTTGTATGGCAGCCGGTCAATGCTGAGCAGTAGCAAGCGACATAGCTGCTGGTCGAGGTTGTGATGGCGATTGCATACCGCTGTTTGCGCCATCTGTGTCAATAAGGCTTGGGTATAACGCAGGAGCAGTCTCTGCATCGCGCCAGCGTGGAAGAATTCCTTTTTGAGCAGATGGCCCTTGAGACGTAATGCCTGCCCGCCACTCTGTACAATCGCTCGGTTGGGTGTGCTCTCACCACCCATGAACAGCGAGACACCCAGCACCCCTTCATAGCCCACCACGGCAATTTCTGTCGAGGAGCCATCCTTAATCACGCCGAGCAGCGAGACGATGGAGTCTAGCGGAAAGTAGGCATAGTCCATTTGTTGTCCGGATTCACACAGCGATTGCCCCACTGTCAATGTCACCTCCTCTAAATGAGGTAACAGTCGATTCAGTTCTTCTTCCGGCAATAAGCCAAGCAAAGCATTTTGCTGGCAATCACAAAGTACTGGCATTGATATCTCCCTATAATGTCAGTAGCGCAGTTTGATCATCATCGCTTCTGTAAGGCTTCCCTTTCTTAAAGATAGGACACTATCAGGTGTCAACGACGATCACAGCGATCACAGCTTGGTAGTTCGATTGCTGGTTATACCTCGATTATGAAAGCCCTATATTAGCAGCCTCGTGCTCAAGAGCTGGGCCGCTTCTGGCGACCCGGCGAACAAGTAGTGTCATTCCAGCTCAGTCTCAAGGGCGGCAAAAGCGGCCTCATCAGTGAGCAGTTGGCGCAGCGTTTCGACGGCAAGCCCGCCCTCGCTATCGATTAGGTTATCGAGCCATAGTAACGCCTGCTTTTGATTGGGATTCTCGTAGCCACGAGCCAAGAGATAGGCCCTGGCCAAAGCGAGGCGGGCGCTTTGGTGTCCTTGGCTTGCTGCCTGATAGAGGTAACGCGCACCACGCTTGGGATCCTTCTCGATGTTACGCCCGCTCAGGTATTCACGACCGAGGGAGGCCTGAGCACCAGAGTGGCCCCGCTTGGCAGCATCCTGGAGTAGCTCGTAACCTCGCTGAACATCCTGACCAATAGCACCTTCGCCGCGCATAAAGGCGATGCCTAGTTCGGCACGCGCGTAGACGGCGCCAGCATCACTAGCCTGCTGATACCAGCGCTCGGCCAGCTCGGCATCTTTTCCGACCCCTTTACCGTGCTGATAGGCATCGCCCAGCACGTAGGCGGCATGTGTGTCGCCTGATGCGGCCGCAGCGTTTAGCAGTTCAAGACCGCGCTCCACATCTTGTTCGGCGTGTCTACCGGTCAAGTAGGCTTCGCCCAAGTCGTTGCGGGCACCAGCATGCCCCCTCGATACAGCGGTCTCCAGGTAGTCAATGCCGCGCGCACTTTCGCCCTGGTCAATATACATGCGGCCAAGGATTGCCCCGGCACCGGCATGTCCCGCTTGGTATGCTTGCTCCAACCAGTTCTCGGCCTGCTTCTGGTCACGCTCAACCCCCTCACCGTCGAGATAGGCTCGACCAAGACCGGCCATGGCACTCGGATGCCCATTTTTTGCTGCGGCGATGAGTGCATCAATATTGCCTTCAGCACCCAGGTCGCGCTGCACGTAGGCGAGCGCATCGGCGGCGGACGCGTGTCCTGCCTCCTGAGCCCGGGTCAACCACCGCCTGGCCTTATAGAGGTCGCGCTTGACACCGTTGCCTTCTCGATAGGCACGACCCAGCACAACCATGGCATAGTCATCCCCTTGCTCGGCTGCTCGGGTTAGTAGTCGAACGCCCTGAGAAGGGTTGCCCTCCAGCGTGCCGTCCAAATAGGCTTCGCCGAGGGTGGTCATGGCGGTGGTGTTTCCGGCCTGGGCTGCTTGTGTCAGCAACTCTTTGCCGCGATTCGGCTGTAAGGACAAGGCATCGCCTTTCAGATAGGCCTCACCCAGGAGTCGCATCGCGCCGGTCTGGTTTTGATCGGCGGCATTTTGCAGCAGCTCCTCGGCACGTTGGGAGTCTTGCGTCACACCACGACCCTCTAGATAGGCGGCGCCGAGTTGCTGGGTCGCCCATGGGTGGCCCAGTTCATGGCCGCGTTCCAGATAGTCGGCAGCGAGGGTAGGCTGACTTTCGACCTTCTCGTCGTCCATGAGCAGCGAGCCAAGCTGCGCCAGGGCCAGAGGGTTATTGCTCTCTGCCGCTTGTTCGAGCAGGCGAATGCCGCGAGGTAGGTCGTCAAGGCCTGCCTGGCCTTCGACAAGGGCACGGCCGAGAATGACCCGGGCATCATCCGAACCCGCCTGGATGGCCTTGCTCAGCCACCGTTCAGCGCGGCTTGGCTCTTCCGGTTGCCCCTCATTCTCAGGCGTCAGCAGTGCTTGGCCGAGGTAGATCATCGCCTCGACGTGACCCTGACGGGCGGCATCTTCCAGCAGAGAGATGCCTAGCCGGTACTCGCCGACGTTGACCAACTCTTGCCCAGCGCGGGCCTGGGCGTCTAGGTCGCCCGCTTGCGCGGCTTGCTGCAGCCACTGGATGCGCTGATCGGGCTGATCACTGAGCAGTCCGTCAGGGGAATAGAGCGATGCCAACTGAAGCATGGCGCCGACATCGCCCTGTCCAGCGTGGGCCTCAAGTTGTTTGACGTAACGCTGAGCATAGGCCATCGATTGTGCGGCATCCTCTTCCAGCCAACCGCCGGGTGCGTGCGCTTCAGCTAGGGCCTGCAGAGCTTGTTCCTTGTCTTGGGCGGCAGCTTGCTCGTAAAGCTGACGGGCAAGTTCGGGGTCCGCCTCTACGCCTTCGCCGCCTTCAGACAGCAGGTTGGCAAGTTCGACTTCTGCTGTCCGGTCGAGGTTGGCCTCTTTGGCCTGCCAAAATAGGTGATAGGCGAGCACGTCGTTACGTTTTACGCCGTGCCCCTCTCGATAGAGTCGGGCGAGGTTGAGCGAGGCATGGCCGCGTGTCGAGGAAGGCTCATTGATAGCCTTGCCATACAGTCGTGCTGCTTCGGTGAGGTCTTGTTCGACGCCGTGCCCCTGCTCATAGAGCTTGGCCATCTCATAAAAGGCAGGCGGCACATAGCGGTCCATTAAGGGGTGCAGGTACGTGATGGCTTCTTTATAACGGCCCTCGTCGATGCGCTCCTGGGCGAGATTGATAGTGTCCCAGTCTGACCCATCCGTATCGGCCTCCGGACCGTTGGCGAACCAACCTGCGTATTGCGTGGGAACGGGGCCTGCATGTTCTCCGACAGGCGGTTCTTCAGCGGTGATTGCGCAGCCAGCGAGCCATGCTGACAAGGTTAACGCTGCGGTCAGCCGCAGCGTAGGTGTGTATAGAGTCCTGATCGATGTCCTCTTCATATGTTCCCCCACTCTCCTTATGTGGCGCGGTTACTGTTCAGTTGTCCAAGCCCCGAAAGGCTTCGGTCTCCTGACGTTGTTCGTCCGTGTGGATGTGCTCCTGGGCGTCGGGATCCATAAAGTAAAGAGTGACGTGGCCTCCCGCGCTGCGACTGTAGGTTGGTCGTGCCCGGGTAATGAGGCTGGCCATTCTTTGCTGGTCGAAGTGCGAAAGATAGATCTCCATCCATGTGAAGTACTGTGGGTCACGCAGGAAACCGGTGTACTGTTCTCGCGGAGCGTAATCGCCCAACGTGGCGGGGTCGTCAAGGATCTGGAACAGGTAGTCGACGCCTTCATGGATGTTGCTGTCCTCGTATTCCAGATTGAAGATGTCATAACCTTGGCGATGGATGACCTGCATATTGGTGATGAGGTAATTGAGTGCATAGTTTTGGTAGTGAGTAGCGCGTCGTCCGCGACTCATCTCAAGGGGCAGAGCGCCTTCCTCGGTCATATCGTGCAGGGCCGAGTAAATGGCGCTAACACCAAAACGAAACAGGTCGTTGTCTTCGACCAGCACGCCAATCATGGTGGCGTAAAGCGCGCGACGATATAAATGGTTATTACAGCAGCTATCCTGCGGAGGACCAGGGACTGCCGAATGCTGCAAGGCCAAGCCTTGCAGCCACTGTTCAATGTCGGCCCGCTCTTCCTCAAGGCCGTCAATGTAAGGGCGCACAATAGAGTAGGCCATGGCCGCCGCGAACAACATTGATTCGGAGGCAAACCAGGCTTGCGGTTGCGCCGCATCATAGACAAAGTCGGTCAGAGCCTCGGCCTCGGCCCAGCCATACAAGTAACGCACCAGGCATTCGGCATAGTAAATGTCGCCACTCGCAACGAAAGAACCGGCCAGGTTCGATACGCTATCCTCGAAATCGAATAGTGGCCCGGTGGCCAGCTCCCATGCTGTGCGGCTGGGGTAAAAGCCGGGTATCGCCCCCCGCGTAGTGATGGGCTCTGAGTTAGTCTCCTGGCGGCAACTGGGGCCCATCGAGAGCTTGTCGCTTACCTGCAGCAAAATAGTGCTATCGGTTTGCTCAAGCAGCGCCATGCGAGCTTTTACGTCAAAGTAGCTGGCGTTCGTATCGGTGACACTATATTTGGAAAGGTCAATCTTTTGGCGCTCCTCTCTTGAGAGGGTGTCGTCCAAGTTCGTATCCGCCGACAGTTCAATGCTGCCCATTGCCACCAAGGCAATGGGCAATGCAAACAGAAACCGTGCGGAAAGTCCTTTTGATAAGGCAAGAGGCATGATCGTTATTGCTCCAACAGCGCGCTAGTACTAATTTTCAAGCACTAACACTCAAGAACTAATTCTCGAGTGCTAATGCTCAAGTACTAGTGCTCAAGATCTTGAGGTATAGAAACGGAAATCGGCGAAATCCACGTACTGATCGCGTGGCGTGCGCCAGCCTTCTCCGGTCCCGCCAAAGAAAGTGGAAAACATCAAACCATCAATGGTGATATCTGGCGTGGTACGAAAGATAATGTTCTTCTGTTCCAGCACAGGCTGGCCGTCTATCCAGATCCGAGCGACACCGTTCTCCCGTTTTGGGTCGTTAAGTATGATTTCCTGTTCGATGGTGACCCATGATCCGGTCGGGTAGCGCCAGAAGCCGCGACCTACTGATGCTCCCTCGAAGTCGACTACGTAAGGGTAGAGCTCACCTTCACCCTCCTCGCGCCACATCAAGCGCATAGAGAAACCCTTCTCGCCGTCGACGCTCTCGCCGCCGGAGGGGGCTTCACCTCCGTACAACCCAGGCAGTTTGCCTCCCTTCACGAAATCGAAGTCGGCAGGGAAGCGCACCTTGTAGCTCAGGCAGGCACGGTCGGCTTCCTGGAGCGAAGAGGGATCGCTGTAGAAGCCGGCCCCGCCGAGAGGCTCGTCACTTGGTGAGGAGCTGCCAGCGGGATAGTGGACACGCAGCCCAGCTTCATTGATGCCGGTATCGTTAGCAGCCAAGCGCTCTACGTTCTCTTTGGTTCCCCAGTGGTGATTGGTATCGAACCCCTGGCGAACGGCGTTATAAGCGTCTTCGGCGGGCGCCGGACTTGGGGTTTCGGCCAACTCATAACGTTGAGAGCAAGGCGCCACTTGTGGAATGCTGACGACGGCATCCTCGGCTTTGTCGGCATGGCTGACCGCGAACGGTAGCAGCGTTAGCACGCTCAATAGCAGACGCTTGTGCCGTAACCCGATACACGGGTGCTGGTGTTTACCCTTCATCGCTGGTTTCATCGGTACCGTTCCTATAGTGGTTTATTTCCTCCAGGGCTGTGTCATAGAGGTCATAGCTGGACTGTTTTATCCAGTTCGCGCCTTGCCATATTTTTTCCGAGGTGGCACTCAGCAGCGGTGTTTCGCTAAAGCGAACATCTACCGGCTGGCCCACGCTTTCTGGAGGCAGTGGCGCCTCTGGCGACAGCAGTACACTGGCCACGTTTTGCTGCTGCCGTACCCAACTGGGGAAACCGGCGCGAGGCTGTGGTTCAACGTCAAGGGCGACATAGCGCACCTGGGCGCGAATCGGCTGGGTGGCATTGGCCAGTGTGACGTAGGCCTGCTGATTGGGCTCGATGCGGCTAATGTCATCCATGTGCACCAGTGCCTCGACCATCACATCACCTTCATCGGTACGGACCAGGGTCATGATCCGCTCGCTCTCGTCGATGTAGACCCCGGCAGCACTACTCAACGCCCAGGCCACGCGGCAGTCACAGGGGCTGTATATTTCGTTACTGGCCTGAAGTTCTTTGAGGGCGGCGATACGCGAGTTCTCGAAATCGCGCACTTCCTCGAACTGTTCGACACGGGCCTCGGCGATATCTGGCGAGACCGTCTCGAAAGTGGTGAGGTCACCGCTGGCTGGCTGTGCGGAGCTGGCCAAGCTGATCTCTTGGGCATCTTCCTCAAGGTAGTTACGTAGATTCTCTATCAGTTGGACGTTATAGCTGAGTGCCGCCTCTGCCAGGATCAGGTCTGATTCGAGGTCGCTATTGATCACGTTGGTCAATAACTGATCGCGCTCGACTTGGTCCCCAGCGGTAAAGCCGTGCTCGCCAAGTATTCCGGGGCTGGGGGCGCGGATATCGATACGCGGCGCCGTCACAGCGGCGAAGCTGGGCTCAATCAGAACGAAGTTGCGATAGGCCGTCGCCGCGCTTACCAACACCAACAAGCCGATCGCCAGAAACAGGAGAATGTAGCGTCCGATAGGCTTTGGTTGGCGCTTAGGAGGCGTTGGTTTGGTTGCCTGCCGCTTGCGTGGCGTCTGTGGATCTTCGCTGGCCATTTGGCCTTCGATATTGGGCGAACGCCCACTCAACCCGCTACGAATGATCTGACGTAGCGACTCGTGGTGCTGCGGATCTATCTCATTGATCTTGAACCTAACGTCATATCCATTGCCACGCTCTCTGGGAATGGCGTCAAGGCATTCGGCGTTGACGGCCACCATGACGTCAAAGCTACCCGCCGCCATAATCAGTGAAGCGGAAACACGCTCGCCCGGTTCAAAAGCACGTTCGCTGTGGGCAGAGAAGCCGCCGAGGGAGACATCATTGCCGTCCAGCTCAGTATCGCTATCGGCGAGGGTTACTCGAAATGGGGTCGCCACCCGGATATAGCCACGTTCATCGCGACGCTCGTGCTGCAGTGGGTTACCTTGCATCAGGCGTTCGTTTTCTTGATTGACACTTTCTGACGTTGGGGACGCATCGTCTTTCGTCCCTTGTTGATTTTCGTCGAGAGTGGGTTCATGCCGCTTGTGGGCACCGTTTAAATGATCATCTTTCATCCGAAGGTTGCTCCTTGCATCAGGGATGAGTCGTAGACACCTCGAGCGTGGGCGTAGGCTCGATCCAAAGCCTTTCATTGCACTGTCTTTGAGAGCGCTTTGAGAGCACCGTTAGCGTGGTCTGTTGACGGGCCTGCGTGCTGGCGCTCTGTGACAGCGCCTTGATCAGGCCACCTTCCACCAGAAAATAGTCGGGAGGCGACTGGACCGGTTCACAGGCCTTGTCGGTAAGGTTGGTGTCGACCGAGCGATCTAGACGCTGGGAACCATGGACAGGCTCCCGCACCTGATCGAGAGCGATATGCATAGTGGTCCGGCCTGGAGGCATTATGTCGCCGGTCGAGATAACCAGGATGAAGAGAAGAACGCCATAGACCAAACTATGCAACGCATGGCCTATGCGCCGCTGCCTGCGTGCCGCCACCGGATCGTCTGGCTCACCAGCGGAGATACCCTGGCGCGACCATTGCTGACGATTGAAGCGAAAGCTGACATAGGTCTTGAGGATCGCGCCCCACACCTGGTTGTAGTAAATCAGCGGAATCCACAGCAAGCTGAAACGGCCGCGTTGCCAAGCCAGAACAGACACCGCAATGCCGCGACTAAACATGATCCACAGCACGTAGATGAAGAAAAACGAGGGCCTGATGAAAAGCGTCACCAGGGTTACCACCGTGGGGCCCACCAGGGTCGTCCACATGGAGATGCGCTGGTCGACCAAGCTCCACCAGGTGAACATCCCCATCGGGCGAGGGCCCAGGGCGATGGCGCGATTGCTGGTGCGCAGCATGTTGCCAAACCAGCGCCGCATCAGATCCGTGGACGAGGCGAAGAAGCGATGTCGATTAGGGAGCTCCTCGAACCCAGTCACGTAGACATCGGGAACGTAGAGCATCGACCAGCCGTTCTTTAGCAGCCAATACCACGATGACTTATCGTCACCGGACAGAAACTTGAAACTCCCGAAGCGCCAGTGATCAACGTGGTCGCTTTCGATCAGCTCGATGAAATCCGGCTGAATGGCGAGGTCGGTGCGAAAGACACTATAACGCCCCGTAAGAACCAGCAGGCGCCGCGATAGCGACATCGAACTCATCATCAGGTGGCGCTGTGCATAGCGCAGGTCGTACCACTCGCGGGTAACATCATTACCAGTGACCTTGGCGCGGTTGTTCGTCGTCAGCGCCCCCAGGTCCTCCTGGGCAATAAAGAAAGGCAGCGTGCGTGACAGCGTGTTTGGCTCCAGGAGGATATCGCCATCCATTGAGATCAGCAGCGAGCCCGGCGCGGGCAGGCACCGGGAGATCGCCCGCAGCACCTCGGCCATGGCCGAGCGCTTGCCGTCCCCCTTCTGGAACATATAGCGCACGGTGACATTCTGCGGCCAGTCATTGTCGTCCAGGACGTGATTGATGATATCCACGTCGGTACGGTCCGACACAGAGGCAAAAATCGTCGTTGGCACACCGTATTGATGGGCTTCCCGTATCAGCGCATCGTAGACCTGAAAGTTGACACGCTGATCGATACGAAAGGACGTACACAGCACGTACAACTCAGGCGGCTTCTCATGGTGACCGGCGGCATCGGCTTCGGCACGCAAGCTCGGAAAGACGAGCCGGTTGTACCACAGCGAACGAAAAGCCTGCACCGCCCACCACGAGTACCGCCAGATGGCGATCCACCCGATGATGAAAAAGAAGCTCTGCGACTCGGGCGAAAACACATCCGCTGGCAGCTCCCTAACGACGAAGATCAGCAGCGCCAAACCGAACAGGAAAGTGGTCAGTTCCGTCATACGGCTGGCAGAGGAGTGCTTATGGCGTTTAGCAAACATGGGAATGCCTCAAGCCGGGACGGGTCGCACGGAGTCACCGCGGCCGATGGCGTAATAGGCAAGCCCTGCCGCCTTGACGCTTTCGGGATGAAAGAGATTGCGGCCATCGACAACCACGGGTTCAAGTAGCGTCTTGCTTAACAGCGAGAAGTCGACGGTGCGAAAAGCTTTCCACTCGGTGCAGATGACCAGTGCATGGGCGCCTTCCAGCGTATCTTCGCGTTGTTCAGCGAGCACCAAGTCGTCACGCTCTCCGTAGATTCGACGGCACTCGTTGTTGGCCTCCGGATCAAACGCCTGAACGCGCGCGCCGGCATCCCATAGGGCTTCCATCAGGGCGCGGCTGGGGGCCTCGCGCATATCATCGGTGTTAGGCTTGAAGGCAAGCCCCCACACAGCAATGGTTTTGCCTGCCAGTTGGCCATCGAAGGCTTGATAAAGCTTTTCGAACAACTTGTTCTTCTGGCGGGAATTGACCTGTTCCACCGCCTCAATGATGTGAGCGGGATGGCCGACTTCTTCGGCGGTATTGGCTAGAGCTCTGACGTCTTTAGGAAAGCAGGAGCCCCCATAGCCACAGCCGGGGTAGATGAAGCTGTAACCAATGCGCGGGTCGGAACCGATCCCGTGGCGAACCTCCTCAACCTCGGCGCCAAGATGCTCGGCGAGGTTGGCGACTTCATTGATGCAACTTATCTTGGTCGCCAGCAGCGCATTCGCCGCGTATTTGGTCAGTTCGGCACTGCGCACACCCATGAACATCATCTTGTCGCGCTGGCGATTGTAAGGGCCATAACACTCCCGCATGGCTTCCCTGACGCGCTCAGAATCGGTGCCGACAATGATCCGAGAGCCGCGCGAGAAATCCTCGATCGCCGCCCCTTCCTTGAGGAATTCCGGGTTCGAACAAACGTCAAACTCAATATCCAGCCCCCGTTTCTCAAGCTCGGTAGCAACCGCACGCTCCACCTTTGCGGCGGTACCCACGGGCACCGTCGATTTGTCGACGATAATTTTGTAATCGTCCATATGCTGGCCAATGGTCTCAGCCACTTTAAGCACGTGCTTGAGATCGGCACTGCCATCTTCGTCGGAAGGGGTGCCAACAGCGATGAACTGGAGCAAGCCAAATTTGACCGCCTCGGCGGCATCCGTGGTGAAACTTAAACGACCAGCGGCCTGATTATCGCGAACTAGACGCTCCAAACCGGGCTCAAAAATCGGTATTTCGCCAGCTTTAAGGCGGGAGACTTTATCCTTGTCCACGTCGACACACATAACGTCATGACCGACGTCGGCCAGGCAGGCTCCTGTTACGAGACCCACATAACCACAAGCGAAGATGGTAATCCTCATTTTCCCTGCTACTCCTTGTCCTTGTTGATGAGCCATTTCATGTTTTACGTCAAAAGGTTGCCGATAGGCACTGACGTAAAAGGCCTAGAAATTGGACATCGAACTTTTTTCAACCCAAATAAACCAACGCGTCCTCATGTTTAGGATGTTGATAGAAGGTTCATATATTAGTAGTGTCGAAATTTTCGTTACGTTTTTGCTAATATTCTGCACAAACGGTTACACAGACAGGATAGGTGATGCTGAACTGGCTCTCTGTTCGCTATCGCACTTAAGTCGTCTTAGCCATCTTAGCATTGCCAACAGACCATTGATTTATAATTATTTTTTAAGTTTTCAGCGGACCTGCTAGCAAACCGTGATCAGGCAGTCTATTGGCGGAAAGAGTTACGTTAATGGCATCTGATTGATCGCCACTGATAGCTTTTGGCAGCAAAGCCAGACTGATTAAGCTGCATATGTTTGTCGGCTATTCAGGTGGCATACTTAAACTCCATCAAGCTAGCCGAGCGACGTACGGGACGCGACGTCTCCAGCAATGGCTATATGAGTCAGTGCTACCAGTAGCTGCATAAAAATATGTCCGGCAGGCTGATTTCCTTTGCCGTCCTCGATAGCTTGTTTGGCGGGGCCTTTCTGTCGACCAGAGTGCTCTATAGGTCTATGCAGGGCTGAATTCTGGGGTGAAACGGCTCTCTAATATCAATAATCAGTATAGCCGTTGGCCTGCTGCTGTTTGTGCTATTTACCGGCTCAACCGTTTTTCCTATTACGTGCCGTTGTCGAAACCTTTGGCCTGTATATAACCAACCTGCTGCCCATGGAGTTTTGGAATGACACGCTGGCACGTTACTCCAGCGAAGGCGGTATCGTAGAAAAAAGCAGCGTAATGCCGTCGAACTCGCCGAGGGGGTAAATGCGGCTTCCCCCGTTTGACAAAGCAAATCTCGATTGCTTGGCCTCAGCATCAGAATAAGAATAAGAAAAGATCATCTAATGGCGAGAGCAGCGGCTCTACACTTATAAAGCTTTACTATCACGATCATCTGTATAGACTATTAAAAGTAGAGTTATATCTCGTAAAAACGCTCGGAAACATAAAATTAGCAGGATTAGGCAATCTTCAGCGAGGAATACACCTACTGCTCGTTGCCATCCCTCTCTATCATTTCTCTCACGGTCTTAACGGCCAAAACATGCCGCCACCTGGCGCCCACCGCGATATATATCAGCCATATACTGGCTCTAAGCGGACGGGCATAAAGACTTCATTTTCCAGGTTATGCGGATATGTCATTCAATGAGAGGAATTAATTCCATGAAATACTCCACTATTATTATGCAGACAATTACCGCTAGCGCTTTAATCCTGGGCATGGCCGCTCAAGCTACCGCTGCAGAGTCAAACCAAGCTGGCTTCGACACTAGCAGCTCTACTCATGGCGGCACACGGGAAGGCAGCCCTCAGTACCGTGTTGAAGCAGAAGATGGCCAAGCCATTGAGTATCAAGAAAACCAGTCTTACCGCACTACGTTCGAGGCTGGCAGCCCTGCACTGGGCGGCACACGTGAAAGAATGCATCGTGACCTTGTTGAGATCGAGAGTAATCAGACCATGTCTCAACAGATTGCTCATTCCGATCATGCTGACAACTTAGTACGCGGCACACGTGGCTAAACCCAGCGTCAATATATCGCGCCGACCTAGCAACTAAAGCGGCGCAGACATTTCGGGCCACCCAATCGGGTGGCCCGTTCTTGTATATAAGCAACGACAGTGACAATGTCGCTGAAAATGCAGCCTAAGCAAGCATGCTTATACGTGTTTCACCCCGCAACTTGATCATATCGGTCCGTGGTGGTGCGCCAAACATGCGGCTATATTCGCGGCTGAATTGCGATGGGCTTTCGTAACCAACTCGATAACTGGCCGTAGAGGCCTCAAGACCCTCTTTGAGCATCAACAAGCGTGCTTCGTGCAGCCTCAGCTTCTTCTGGAATTGCAATGGCGACATGCAGGTAACCTGCTTGAAGCTGTGATACAGCGCAGATTCACTCATATTCACATCTTCCGCCAATTGCCTCACCCGCAGTGGCTCGGCGAAGCGATCCTTAAGTACCGAAATCACCTGGAAAATACGGTTTGACTGGCTGTCGATGGAAGCGAACTCACGCATGCGAGGGCCCATCTCGCCAACCAATGCTCGGTAAATAATCTCGCGCCGAATCAGCGGCGCAAGTACACGCGCATCGGTGGGGGTGTCAAGCAATCGAACTAGCCGGGTCATTGCTTCCAGAATTTCCAGGTCGACCGAGGCGACACTCATGCCGCAGGCTGAATGTGGGAAGGCACTGGATTCGGTGACATGAGTGGCATCGCCCAACTGCAGCACAAGTTCGGCAACTTCGGCAGGGTCGATATTGATCTTAACGGCTAGAAAAGGATTCTCCGGCGAGGCATCTATCACTAGCTTGTTCACCGGAAGATCGACGCTGGAAACCATATAGCTGAGAGCGCCGTAAACGATTTCACGATTCCCCAACTGTACAGTTTCGCGCCCCTGAGCGATGACACAGAGTGAGGGCTCGTAGACAGATGACATGCAACTGGTAGGTGCATCCGCGCGAAATAGGTGTAGTCCCGGAATATCTGTTTCATACAGGCCTTCTTCACTCACTCTGGACGAGACGAGATCGGCAAGTTGCGGGACATGGGGGCGGCAGTTAACTGCGCAGGGACTGACAAATAATTTGGATAGGCAATATTACTCATGACTGACCTCTCAATACGTAGAGGCAGTATACAGGATTAGGTAAATCATAGCCCGCTAACGAAAATGTCAAAAAATCAGATAATCCACTGGAAAAATTACTCAAACCTAGGCTAGGCAGGCACTATGCTGGCACCATTGGTTGAGTTTAAGATTGTATTTTTGATATTGGATTGTTGCAGTTTCATTAAAAAAATAGGATTAGGCAAATATTTCGTAGTAATGTGCATGCCGTTACGACTCCTCAAATCGAAACGAAATCCAACGACTTCGATTGAGCTGCATTTTTGTTGCTCTTTCCTAAGGCTTTGCTTTCCTAATTGTCGATATGTTGTCTGCTGGCAGCGCAGATCCAGGATGGCATCAGCGCTTATTCTGAGGCGTTCCGCAGACGTGCTTGCTGCCATGCTCATCGTGCTGGCAGACGATGCTGGGCTAACCGCATTGCAGGAGGTCATCACCGTTCCCATGAGGAGCTGAGCGAAGTGAAGGTAGGCGCCCCGCCAAGGCAGGAAGAGTTGAAGCCGTAAGCGTAGGTAACACAAGATAGGGGCCTGCGAATCTATCCTCGACTGTTCCTGCTGTCACCTCCAAACGCCGGGAATAGCGCAGCATGGCTCTAGGGATTGGTACTATATCCTGCAGGGGATTGTCGTTATTAGCTCTACTGAATGGATCGGCGAAACGTTGAAAATATTACTCACTAAGCTCAGCCCGCTTAAGCAGGTTGTGCTAAGCTAAATTCATTAGAAGAAATCAAAATTTGGCGCGACGAATACCAAAGTGGCTAAGCGAAAATACATGTACAGATAACATACTCTTTCAACGGGTATTAAAAATGCATTTTCTGATATTTTTGCATTGCCTCTCAGAATCATTAAAATCTGCACCAAAAGGATAGCTAATGGAAATTAGTCAAAAAGATAAAGATAATTTTTTTAACTTAGTTGATTCATTAAAAAAATGCAGACGAGCTGACCTATCGGACGTCAGCTTGAGTAAAGATGTTATTGAAAAGCTTTACGTTGACCCTCTAGATAATGATCTAATACTGAAGTCAATATCGAAACTAAATACAACTATTCTAACCGGGCGCCGTGGCACTGGCAAATCTACAATTGTTGCTAGGCTCCAACATGATATAAGAAAGAGTAAAGATAAACTTTCACTGTATATTGACGTAAAAAGTATTTTTGAGCAATCAAAAGCTTTTTCTTATAATACCGAACAGTATGAGGATCATTTTACAGCACAAGATTTAAGCAAATATTTGATATACAAATCATTTCTCAAAGAAATTATATCTGATATAAAACTTGAAATTAAAACAAACACAATAAAATTCTACCTAGCTAAAATAACCAAATACTTTGGACCCGACAAAGCCGCTTTCGAAGAAGAGTTAAATAGAATTTTTGATGATATAGAAAAGTTTGAGTATATGGATGTTGAGGTCCTCAAACAAAAAAGAATTTTATCTAATGATGAAAACAGCAGTTCTTTAGAACAAAAAGCTTCTCTTGATATAGGTATGGGCCCCAGCTTCAACCTGAAAGGAGGAGTTAACGCAGAGTTTGGTACTTCAAATTCTGACAAATCTAGCTTGAATGAAGAATTTTCTGAAGTACTGTTGAAATGTTTTAACCCTGTCTTAATCATGCGGAGCATTAGACAGCTTCTTAAAGATATTGGAATTAATCATGTCTTTATTTGCTTAGATGACTTTTCTGAAATAGATTATGATGCAATGAAAGTCTTTGTAGATGTAATTATTGCACCATTAAACAATCTTTCTGATGAGTTCTTTAAATTCAAAATTGCCGCCTATCCAGGAAGAGTTTACCTCGGAGATATAGATCCTCAAAAAATCGAGCAAATAAGATTAGATTTTTACGAGCTATACCAAGCTAGAACTATTACTGATGTTCACTCTCAAGCTCAGGAAAGCATTAAAAAATTAATTGAAAAAAGAACACAATTCTTTTGTAAAAAAACGCCAGAGGATTTTTTCGACACATCAAAAACTACTTTGAATGATTACTATAAAACTCTTTTTGATATAACCTCGTGCGTTCCACGGAATGTCGGTTGGATTTTATGGTATGCAAACCAGCAGAGCATTGCCAAAGATAAAAAAATAACTTTAAACGATTTATCAATTGCAGCAGAGAAACATTTTATTGATACAGTGAAGCCTTATTTCTCTCAGAATCAGTTCATGAGAGAACCTTTTGACATGAAACTTGAAAAGTACCATTTACATCAACTTTTAGAACGCTTTATCAATGCGGCAAAAATAAACAAAAGGGATATATTAGTTTCAGATTCTAAGGTTTTTGCAAAAGATAAATCGAAACCACCCACCAGCCATTTTTACATTAACAAGAAGTTTGAAGATGTTTTAAAACCATTAGAAATGCAGTTTTTTGTAACTAAGTACAACGAACAAAAAGATCAGGACAGCAGTGAAATGATGAGTTTTTTCTCATTGAATTACGGATTATGCGTTAGTGAAGACATCCATTTTGGGAGAGGATCTGACCGTAAGTATGTAATTCAAAGAAGATTTAATAACACAAAAAGCTTAAGAGAATATCTTTGTAACGCTAAACACATTGCATGCAACAATCCTCGCTGCAAAGCAACTCATGATTATGAAATGCTTTCAATGATTGAGATGTTTGACATGTTATGTCCGAAGTGTAAGTCTGGAAATTGTAGTATAGAGCATGCAAATGTTGACATTGAGTTAGCAGATGAGAAAATACTTCTGCCTGAATTTGACATGCAATTTATAAATTGTTTAAAAGTTGACAGCCCGCAGTACCCTTCTGGTCTTGCTCAGGAGCTTGATTGCACCTATCAAAAAGTCGGAAAAAGAGCTGCTAAACTAAAGGACATGGGATTCCTTAAAACAAAAGAAATGATTCGTAACAAATCACTTGGTAAAAGAAAGTATTATTCACTTACTGATGAAGCTTTAAATACATATTTCAACATAAGCAAATAAGTCTGAATACTGCAGCAAATCAAATACAGAACATTAACATTAACATTAACATTAACATTAACATTATAAAATTGTAGAAAGATAAGAGCTGTTGAAATACACAGCCTTTCTTTTGTTATCAATTCATAACCCCTTTTAGAAACTAGCAACATCAGCAATCGTTTTCTAAATGATTGACAAACTTAATCGGAGCTCAATGAAAACTGAAAACTTCGATTACTTTAATAGATATTTTTACATAAGAACCGAAGTTGAAAAGCATGAACTACGGGAAGCCTTTGAGAGAGTTTAACAGCATCTTTTTAAAACACTGTTTTCGCCCGTTCCAAAGCAGCTAAAAATACGATTTAAATATAACAAGAAACTGGTTTGCCTTGTTGT
>NZ_PJBT01000178.1:0-242 GCF_002836035.1 Halomonas sp. MES3-P3E
GCTGTTCGAGCGGTTACGGACTTATCTGAAGCACACGCCCTTCGCGCGCATGAGTCCGAGCAACCTGAGGCTCAAGCTCATCAAAGTAGGCGCGGTCATCATCCGCAATACGCGTCGAATCCGAGTACTCATGAGTGACAGCTACCCCTATAAAACGGCGCTATCCGATCTCGTCAGGCGGTTGGTTCCTAACTGACTGCTCGGGCGCCCCCGGCCCGAAGCAATGGGGGAAAGGGGGAAGT
>NZ_PJBT01000179.1:0-226 GCF_002836035.1 Halomonas sp. MES3-P3E
TACCAGGGCGAAGCTCTGAGCAGCTAGTACGGCATCATGGGCCCGGCGGCCCGGACGGAAACCGTAACTGTGCTCGCTAAAAGTGGGATCGATCAGCGGTTGTAGAACTTGCAGCAGTGCCTGTTGAATAAGACGGTCAGTCACGGTGGGTATCCCCAGTTCTCGTTCGCTTCCATCTGGCTTCGGAATAGCCACTCGGCGGACAGGCTGAGGATAATATCGACTG
>NZ_PJBT01000180.1:0-222 GCF_002836035.1 Halomonas sp. MES3-P3E
GACGTAGTTGGATGAAGACACTTTAAATGCTTTGACAGTAAGAGCGATAACTGCCACGTGCCTCGTTTCACTCATCAGTAGATGCCGGTGCCGTCCAACCTGACAAGCTAACTCACTGAGCTCTAGTGCCCCATTAATCGTTAAGGTTTCGCCATCAATTTTTTTAGCCTGCTCGAGCAGGCGATCCCATGCAGCGTCGCTGATACTGCGCAGCAGTCCTAA
>NZ_PJBT01000181.1:0-216 GCF_002836035.1 Halomonas sp. MES3-P3E
GCTTTCTCGCCGGCAAGTCCTAAAAGGCGGTGCTGCCTTAGGGTTAGGTTCCGCTGCCGCAATGGGGCTAACTCCCGCCTGGGCAAACCCCTGGGGCCGTACGAATGTCTATGCACAGGGCGTCGAAGAAGGGCCCGAGATATCACTGGCTATCCGCCGTGAATCCATTCCGATTGACGGACAAGAAGCCCACCCTATTAGCATTAACGGTACTAG